>JBICIB010000972.1:0-11321 GCA_043101415.1 Planctomycetota bacterium JB042
GTCCGAGTTCCGTTTGGTGTGCGGACGGCTCGCCGCCGCCGGCGCTCAGAGCTCGAGCGTGCCGATCAGCTCGCGGACGTGACCGACCCCCGCCTCCTCGAGCAGGCCCGGGAGGTCGTCCAGGATCGACGGGATCGCCAGCGGGTCCCGGAAGGAGGCCGTCCCGACCTGGACCGCCGTCGCCCCGGCGACCAGGAACTCGAGCACGTCCTCGGCGGTCGAGATCCCCCCGATGCCGATGACCGGGACCGGCGAGCCTCGCGAGACCTCGTGGACCAGGCGGAGCGCGACCGGCTTCACCGCCGGCCCCGAGAGGCCGCCGTAGCCGTAGCCGAGCCGCGGCCGGCGCGTCCGCCAGTCGACGGCGAGGGCGCGGATCGTGTTGATGAGCGAGACCGCGATCGCGCCCTCCCCGGCCGCGGCGGCGGCGATGCCGACGAGGTCCTCGGCCTCGGGCGCGAGCTTGACGATCAGCGGGAGGGGCGTGCCGTTCCGGACGTCCCGGACGATCCTCGCCACCACCTCCGGATCGCGGGCGAACGGAAGGCCGCCCGCCTCGACGTTGGGGCAGGAGATGTTCAGCTCGAGCGCGTCGATCCCCGGGGTGTCCCCCACGCGCGCGGCCACCTTCTCCCACTCGTCGAGCCGCTCCCCGGCGATGTTCAGGATCAGCCGGTCGGCGCGGCCGGCGACCGCCGGGAACGTCTCCCGGAGGTAGCGGTCGATCCCCTTGTTCGGCAGGCCGATCGAGTTGAGGATCCCTCCCTCGACCTCGACGATCCGCGGCGGCGGGTTGCCCGCGCGCGGATGGAGCGTGATCGTCTTCAGGAGGAGCGCGCCGAGGCGCCGGGGATCGACGAACGTCTCCGACTCGAGGGCCTGCCCGAAGCAGCCGGAGGCGGAGATGACGGGGTTCTGGAGTTGGAGCGGTCCGAGGGCGACGTCGAGCACGTCGACCGTTCTACCGATCGGCGGCCGCCGCTTCCTCCTGCTTTCCGCCGCCGTTCTCCCCCCCGCCGCCCGACGGCTCGGGGATCGGGTGGAAGATCATGCGCCAGGCGAGGAGAAAGACGCCGACGCAGATCGCGCTGTCGGCGACGTTGAACGTCGGGAACGGGTCGAGGACCGGGACGTCGAAGTCGAACTTCAGGAAGTCACGGACGTGGCCGTACCGGAGCGAGTCGTGGATGTTCCCGACCGCCCCTCCCATGACGAACCCGAGGGCGCCGACCGACCAACGGTCCGAGGCCGGCGTCTGGGCGAGGATGACGAAGATCACCAGGACCGCGCCGAGCCGCACGATGCGCAGGATCCACGGGTTCCAGCTCTGGCCGACCCCCCACATCCCGCCCTGGTTGCGGTGATGGACGAGTTCGAACGTCGGATCGCCCCCGCTCCCGTCCTCGAGGACGACGATGCGCTGGTGCTCGACCGGCAACCGCTCCCAGACCACGTGCTTCGACCAGAGGTCGAGCGCGGTCACCACGGTCGCGAGCAGGACGAAGGGGACGAGCTTGGCGGCGCTCAATACTTCTCGGCGATTTCCTGGCAACGGACGCAGAACGGCGTCCAGGGGAGGACCTCGAGCCGCGCGTTCGGGATCGGCTCGTAGCACTCGAGGCAGAGACCGTACTCGCCGTTCTCGATCCGGAGGAGCGCCTCGTTGATCAGGTGGACGATCTCCTGGTCGTTCTCGATCAGGCCGAGCGTGAACTCCTGCTCGTAGTTGTCCGATCCGAAGTCGGCCATGTGGTTCGCGGCCGAGTCCTGCCCGCTCGTCTTGAACGCCTGCGACTCCATGCTCCGGAGATCGCCGACGAGCGCCTCCCGCTTGGCGAACAGGAGCTTCAGGAACTCGCCCGACTTGCTCCTCGGCATCCCCTTCCGCTTCGGCGGTCGCTTCGGCGGAGCCGGGGGCGACTCGACCGCAGGGGGGGCGGGGGCGGCCTTCTTCGCCGCGGGCTTCGCGGCCTTGTCGGGGGCCGCCTTCTTCGTGGTCTTCTTGGCCGCCGCCTTCTTCGTGGTCTTCTTGGCCGCCGGCTTCTTCGTGGTCTTCTTGGCCGCCGCCTTCTTGGCGGCCGTCTTCTTGGCGACCGGCTTCTTCGCCATCTTCTTGGTCGTCTTCTTGGCGGCCGGCTTCTTGGGGACCTTCTTCGCCGGCTTCTTCGCGACCTTGCGGGGCGACGCCTTCCGCTTCGCGGTCGCCTTCTTCTTCGCGGTCTTCTTCTTCCCGGCGGGCTTCTTCGCGGCGGTCTTCTTCTTGGTCGCCTTCTTGCGGGGCGTCGTCCTCTTCGCCGCGGGCTTCTTTCGGGTCGCCTTCTTCCCGGCGCTCGTCGTCGACGACTTGCGCTTCGCGGAGCCCGACGCCTTCGACGCCCGCTTCCGGGCCGAGGCGCCGCTCCGTGAGACCTTCTTCGACGCTTTCTTCTTCGCCATGGAGAACGACCGACCGGCGCTACGAATGGGAAGGATCAGCCCTAAGATCGTGGCGCACTATAGGTTGGTGCACTGCGAGTTCAAGGCGAACCGCCCGACGAGGTGATTGTTGGACGCCCCGATCGAAGAGTTCCTGACCCACCTCTCGGCGGAGGCCGGCCTAAGCAACGCCACGATCGAGGCTTACGAACGCGACCTCCGAAGGTACCGGGAGTTCCTCGAGCGGGCCGGGCACCCCTCCCTCATCGTCTCGAGCCCCGCCCCGATCCTGGACTTTCTGGTCTCCGAGCGGGAATCGGGCGCGTCGGAGGCGACGGCCGCCCGGCGGCTGGCGTGCCTCCGCATGTTCTACCGCTACCTCCTGGAGACCGGCCGGACGACCCGGGACGTGCGCCCCACCGGCACCGCTCCCCGCCAGTGGCGCCGCCTCCCTCGGGTGCTCGACACGGAGGCCGTCGACCGGCTGCTCGCGGCGCCGGCGGGGGACGGCCCGCTCGCCGTCCGGAACCGGGCGATCCTCGAGGTCCTGTACGCGGTCGGGTGCCGGGTCTCCGAACTCTGCTCCCTGACGCACGACCGCGTCCACCTCGACGCGGGGTACGTCCGCTGTCTCGGCAAGGGGAGCAAGGAGCGGCTCGTCCCGATCGGCCGCCGCGGCGCGGAGGCGGTCGGCCGCTACCTCTCCGAGGTCCGCCCCGTCCTCGCCGCCCGCGGTCCCCGGACCGACCGCACGTTCCTGAGCCGCGCCGGGAAGCCGCTCGACCGCACGCAGGTCTGGCGGATCGTCAAGGCGGCGGCGACGACGGCGGGCCTCCCGCTCCTCGGCGTGTCGCCCCACACGCTGCGCCACTCGTTCGCGACCCACATGCTGGAGCACGGCGCCGACCTCCGCGTGGTGCAGGAGCTGCTCGGCCACGCCTCGGTGGCGACGACCGAGGTCTACACCCACGTCGACCGGCGCCGCCTCGTCGACGCGCACCGGAAGTTCCACCCTCGATCCGGACCGTCCTGACCGGCGCCGTCCGGCCGCGGGATCAGCGGCCGGCGCCGCCGAAGTGGCGGCGGATCTCGCGCGCCGCGCGCGGACCGATCCCGTCGACCGCCGCGAGCTCCTCCTCCGTCGCCCGCCGCACGCCGTCGAGGTCGCCGAACCGTGCGAGGAGGATCTGCTTCCGGCGCGGCCCGACGAGCGGGATCGCGTCGAGCTCCGACGCGAGGCTGCGGGCCCCGCGCCGCTTGCGGTGGTAGGTGATCGCGAACCGGTGCGCCTCGTCGCGGACGCGCTGGAGCAGGTGCATCGGCGCCGACGCCTGGTCGAGCACGACCGGGTCCCCCTCCCCGCGCGTGAACACCCGCTCCTCCTCCCCCGCGTCGAGCAGGAGCCCCCTCCCCCGGCGGTCCCCCTTGGCGAGCGAGACGAGGTCGACCCCCTCGATGCCGAGCTCGTCGAGCACGCGCCGGGCGACGTTCCACTGCCCCTTCCCGCCGTCGACCACGACGAGGTCCGGCAGGTCGCGCTCCTCCTTCGCCTTCCGGTAGCGCCGCGAGAGGACCTCCCCCATCGACGCGTACTCGTCGCCGGGGTCGGCGTCCTTGATGCGATAGTGGCGGTAGCCGGTCTTCCGTGGCTCGCCGTCCCGGACCTCGACGCACGACGCGACGGTGTCCCGCCCCCCCGTCGTCGACACGTCGAAGCACTCGATCCGGAGCGGCGCCCTGGACAGCCCGAGCCGGTCCTTCAGCTCCTCCAGCACCGCCGCCGTCCGCTCGCGCTTGTCGGTCGACGCGAGGAGGGTGAGCCGGGCGTTCTCCCGCGCGAGCTCGAGGAACCGCGCCTTCTCGCCGGTGGTCGGGACGCGGAGGGCGCAGGCCGCCTCGCGCCGTTCGGAGAGCCACTCCTCGAGCGTCTCCCGACCGTACGGCGGCGACGGGACGAGCACCTCCTCCGGGATCGGACGCCCGCCGCCGTAGAACTGCGGCAGGAACTCGGAGAGGAGCTCGTCGTCCGGCAGGTCGTGCTCGAAGGTGAAGCCGACCGTGTTCACGATCTTCCCCTGGCGCGCGAACAGGACCACGATCTCGGTCAGCCCCCCCTCGCGCCAGACCCCGACCGCGTCGACGTCGCCGAGCGTCCGGCTCTCGACCTCCTGGCGCTCGAGCGACATCTCGAGCGACTTCAGGTAGTCGCGCAGCACCGCCGCGCGCTCGAACTGCAGCCGCTCCGCCGCCTCCCTCATCTCGTCCTTGACGGTCGTCACCAGCTCGCGCGTCTGCCCCTTCAGGATGCGGACCGCGCGCTCGACGTCCCCCGCGTACGCCTCGCGCGAGATCAGGCCGACGCACGGCGCCGAGCAGCGGCCGATCTCGAACTCGAGGCACGGACGGGTCCGGCTCCGGAAGTCGGAGTCCTTGCAGTCGCGCAGCGGGACGAACGAGCGGAGGAAACGGAGGGTCCGCCGGAGCGCGCCGGCGTTCGCGTACGGGCCGAAGTACCGCGCGCCGTCCTTCTTGATCCTCCGGGTCGGGACGATCCGCGGGTACTCGTCGCGCGGGTCGATGCGGAGGTGGAGGAACGTCTTGTCGTCGCGCAGCCGGAGGTTGTAGCGCGGCTTCAGCTTCTTGATCAGGTTGTTCTCGAGGAGGAGCGCCTCCTTCTCGGAGCGCGTCACCAGGAACTCGAGGTCCTCCACCTTCCGGTCGATGAACCACGTCGCGAGCCGCCGGTCGCTCCCCTGGCCGAAGTAGCTCCGGACGCGGCTCCTCAGCGACTTCGCCTTCCCGACGTACAGGAGGCCGCCGGCGCCGTCCCGGAACAGGTAGACCCCCGGTTCGGACGGCAGGTTCTCGAGCTTCCGAGCGAGCGTCTCGTTCACGCGATCAACGGTAGCGGAGCTCCAGCTCCTGCAGGCCCCGGATCCGGTCGCGCAGCTCGGCCGCCTTCTCGAACTCGAGGGCCGCCGCCGCCTCGCGCATCTCTCGGTTCAGCGCCTCGATCCGGCGCGCGACCTGCCTGACGTCGAGCTCCTCGAGGTCGTCCCGGTCGACGTCGGGCACCGGGGCGTAGTCCTTCTCGTAGATCGACTCGAGGATGTCGCGGATCCCCTTCTTCACGGTCTGGGGCGTGATGCCGTGTTCGACGTTGTACGCCTGCTGCTTCTCGCGCCGCCGCGCCATCTCCGACAGGGCGGCCTTCATCGAGTCGGTCTCCTTGTCGGCGTACAGGACGACCCTCCCGTCGGCGTTCCGCGCCGCGCGCCCGCACGTCTGGACGAGCGACGTGGTCGAGCGGAGGAACCCCTCCCGGTCGGCGTCGAGGACGGCGACGAGCGCGACCTCGGGGATGTCCAGCCCCTCGCGGAGGAGGTTGATGCCGACCAGCACGTCGTACGCCCCCTTCCGGAGGTCGCGCACCAGCTCGGTCCGCTCGATCGTGTCGACGTCCGAGTGCATGTACTTCACGCGCACGCCGCACTCGAGGTAGTAGTCGGTCAGCTCCTCCGCCATCCGCTTGGTGAGCGTCGTGACGAGGACCCGCTCCTTCCGCTCGGCGCACCGCTTGATCTCGCCGAGGAGGTCGTCGACCTGGCCGCGCGCCGGACGCACCTCGACCTCCGGGTCGACGAGGCCGGTCGGCCGGATCACCTGCTCCGCGACGCGCCCCTCCGAACGCTCCCGCTCGAACGAGGCCGGGGTCGCCGAGACGTAGATCACCTGGTGGACGAGCTGGTCGAATTCCTCGAACCGGAGCGGCCGGTTGTCGAGCGCCGACGGCAGGCGGAAGCCGTACTCCACGAGCGTCGTCTTCCGAGCCCGGTCGCCGCGGTACATGCCGCCGATCTGCGGGACGGTCTGGTGGCTCTCGTCGATGACGACCAGGAAGTCGCGCGGGAAGTAGTTCAGGAGGGTCGCCGGCGCCTCGCCCGGACGGCGGCCGTCGAGATGGCGCGAGTAGTTCTCGATCCCCGAGCAGATCCCGGTCTCGCGCAGCACCTCCAGGTCGTATCGCGTCCGCTGCTCCAGCCGCTGCGCCTCGAGCAGCTTCTGCTACTTCCGGAGCTCGAGGAGGCGCAGGTCGAGCTCGTTCTCGATCGTCTCCAGCGCGCGGCCGAGGCGCTCCTCGGGGGTGATGTAGTGGCTCGCCGGGAAGATCTTGATCCGCTCCAGCTCCTCCGTGATCTCGCCGCGGAGCGGATCGACCTCGAGGATCCGCTCGACGGTCGTGTCGAACAGCTCCACGCGGAGGATCCGATCCTCGGCGTAGACCGGGAAGATCTCGATGACGTCGCCGCGGACCCGGAACGTCCCGCGCTTGAACTCGACGTTGTTCCGCTGGTACTGGATCGCGGCCAGCGAGCGCAGCAGGTCGTCCCGGTCGACCTCGTCCTCGACCGCCACCTCGACCGACATGTCGTCGTACGCCTGCGGCGACCCCAGGCCATAGATGCACGAGACGCTGGCGACGATCAGGACGTCGCGCCGCGACAGGAGGGACGCGGTGGCGGCGTTGCGCATCCGCTCGATCCGCTCGTTGATCGCCGCGTCCTTCTCGATGAACGTGTCGGTCCGCGGGACGTACGCCTCCGGCTGGTAGTAGTCGTAGTACGAGACGAAGTACTCGACCGCGTTCTCCGGGAAGAGCTCGCGGAACTCCGAGTAGAGCTGCGCGGCGAGGATCTTGTTGTGGGCGATCACCAGCGTCGGCCGCTGGACCCGCTGCACGACGTTCGCGATGGTGAACGTCTTGCCGCTGCCGGTCACGCCGAGAAGGCACTGGTGCGGCGCGCCGTCGACCACGCCGCGCGCGAGGGAGTCGATCGCCCGCGGCTGGTCCCCCGTCGGTTCGTACTCGGACGCCAGTCGGAACGCGCCGTCGCCGCTCCCCGCGCCGTCGGGGCGCGGCCAGCGGCCTCGCTCGGTCTCCTCCTCGGCGCGGCGGGCGCTCACCGATCGCGCGGGGACGCGCCGTCGGCGCCCGCCGCGCCCTCCTCCTCCGGCGCGGGCGCCCCGTCGGCCTCGATCGCGGCGGGAGGCGGTGGCGGCGGGGGCGCGACCTCCGCGTACCGGGTCTTGGCCCGGTACGTCCGGGCGAACGGGAACTCGGGGTCGGCCCGGTGGAGCGCCTCGAACTCCGCCTTCGCCCGCTCGAGGTCGCCGAGGTGGAGCGCCAGGAACCCGCGCAGGAACCGGCCGTGACTGTCGAGCGGGAACGCCTCCCGGTACCGCTCCGCCACCTCGACGGCGTCGCGCGCCCGCTCCTGCGTCCCGAAGGGGGCCACGACGTTCAGCGTCCGCTCGACGAGGTCCGGATCGAGCGTGAGGCCCCGCTGCAGCTCCGCCGCGGCGGCGTGCGCGTACCCCGCGCCGAGGAGCGCGAACGCGTGGTCGAGCCGGAGGACCGGGTCGTCGGGGAAGAGTCGGACCGCGCCGACCAGCGTCCCCTCCGCGAGGTGCGGCTGGCCGCCGGCGAGCTGGTCGCGCCCGCGCTCGGCGAGCGACGTCGCGAGGCGGATCTCCGCGTCGGTCGGGGCGAGCGACGGGGACGGCTCCGGAGCGACCGCCTCCGAACCGAACGGGTCCGGGACGAACGGGTCCGTCGGCGCCGGTTCGGTGGCCGGCGGGACGTCGATCGGCTCGGGCATCACCTCGACCGTGAGCGTGGCGGGCGGCGGGAGCACGATGTACGGGTTCGGGACGAGGGGGCGCGGCGCCGGGGTCGACGGTCCCGGGCCGGGGGCCGGAGCGTCGGGCGCGGGGACCGTCAGCGGACCGGTCGGCGTCGGCGCGCCGATGGTCCCGAACGGACGACCCTCCCCGACCGAACCGAACGGACGCCCTTCGCCGGTCGATCCGAACGGACGCCTCTTCCCGACCGAACCGAACGGACGTCCCTCCCCCGTCGGGGCGAGCGGGCGGCCCTCGCCGACCGAACCGAACGGGCGTTCGACGTGCTTCCCCGCCAGCGCCGGGCTCTCGGCGGCCTTCTGCGCGGGGGTCCCGGCGCCCGGCGTCTTCGCGGGCGTCGGCGGCGGGGCGAACTTCGGGGGCGGGGCGAATTTCGGGGGCGGAGCGGCCTTCGGCGGACCCGCGAACTTCGGCGGCGGCGCGGGGGGCGGACCTCCCTTCGAGCCGCCACCGCCCGCGAGCGCGGTCCCCGCCGCCCCCGCGAGGAGGATCGCGGTCCAGAGCGTCCCGGCGCGTCCGATCGTCGAGTTCGTCATGCTCCACTCCGTCCTTCGGCCCCGCCGCCCGGCCTCGAAAAAGCGAGGCCGGGGCTTATGTTAGGTTGGCCGTCGAGGGACGGCAACGCCGCCCGGGCAGCCCGCCCGGCCGACCCCATCGCTCCTCGGGAGACCTCGTCCATGCCGTTCATCGCCTGCTCGTCGTGCAAGGCCCGATTCAAGGTCAAGGTCGACACCATCGGCAAGGCGATCCGCTGTCCGAAGTGCGGGCAGGAGTTTCGGGCCGTCGCCCTCCACTCGGCGCCGCGGGCGAAGACCGACCACGGCCCCATCGTGTACGCGGGAATCGGGGTCGGGGCGATCCTGATCGCATTTCTCGTGGTCTCGATGGCGCGGACCAGCTCCACCCTCGACGACGAGCCGGCCGCGGCCGCGGAGGCCGCGCCGGAGAAGAGCCCCGAGCGGACGCCGCGCCAGCCGGCCGTCGACGAGGCCGCGATGTCCCCGGAGGACCTGCTCGCCCGGCGCGCCCGCCAGCTCCTGGAGGCGCTGCGCGACCCGGCCGACCCGCGGCTCCCCGGCTGGATCGCCTACTCCGCGATGCACGAGGACCGGATGAAGGAGGGGGTCGAGTCGGTGGCGTGGACCGATCTCGCGCCGGACGAGCAGTACGGGAAGTACGACGCGTACCTGAACCTCGTCGCGGGCGACGACGCGACCCGCCGGTTCGCCAAGGCGACGACCGTCGAGTCGACGGAGGTGCTCCGGCTCGGCTCCGGCAAGGGGAAGGTGGCGGCGCGCCTGAAGAACAACCTCGACGAGACGATCCAGGACGTCGTCCTCCACTTCGTCGGGACCGGCGGGCAGTGGAAGCTCGCCAAGCTCGAGCGCGACCCGATCACGACCGTCGAGGCGATCGCGGAGGCGGCCGAGGACCAGGGCGGCCGCTCCGGCGCGACGGCGCTCGACCGGATCGGCCGGCGCCGGAACCCGCTCGGCGAGGTCTCCGCGGTCGAGCCGTACGCCGACGAGCCGAAGTCCGTCGGGTCGGACATCGCGCGGCAGATCAAGCTGCTGAGCGACCTCTCCGCCACCGTCGAGGCCGGCCGGGCGCGCGCGCGGCTGGTCGAGATCGGCAAGCACTCGGTCCCGCACCTGCTGAACGCGCTCGTCCCGCTCGACTTCGAGAACGAGACGGACCTGCAGGTCGCGACCCGGATCGCGCAGGCGCTGACCGACCTGACCGGCGCCAGCCACCCGATCGTGCCCGGCATGAACGCCGGCTCGCTGCTCGGCGAAGGAGCGACCGACAACGAGGCGAACCGGCGCAAGTGGTTCGGCTGGTGGCGCGACAATCGGACCTCGTACACCGGCCCGCCGGCCCCGACGTTCGGCGAGGAGGACGGCTGATCGTCGTTCTCGGGGCGCAAGGTCGGGCGATGACCGACCGGCGCGCGGCTGTTAGCATGGGCCACTTCGCGTCCCGCTCGAGACGCGGACGACGACTTCCAAGGAGCCAGGCATGACCGATCGGATCGGCGTTTGCGGTGGGTGCGGCGCCAAGTTCAAGATCCCCGACTCGTTCCAGGGGACCAAGGCGAAGTGCAAGAAGTGCGGCGGCGTGGTCGAGATCTCCGACGCCGGGGCCGGGGCCGCGCCGGCGGCCTCGCCGTCCCGGTCCCCGTCGTCGAAGGCCGGCGCGGGCCGGTCGGGTCGCGCCGGCGCCGGAAGCCGCGCCGGGGCGGGGCGAGCCGCCGGGAAGTCGAGCCGGGCCGGACGTGGGCGCGCGGCTCGCGCGGGGGCGGCGGCGGCCGAGGAGGAGGCGGGCGCGGGCCGCGGCCGGCGCGGAGCCGCCGGACGGCGCGGCGGAGCGGGCGGACGCCGAGGAGGCGGCGCGGAGAAGAAGGACAACACGATGCTCTACGCCGTCGGCGGCGTCGTCGTCGTGGCGGCGCTCGCGGGCGGGTTCTTCCTCATGCAGGGCGACGACGAGCCGGCGGAGACGAACGTCGCCGAGGCGACCACCGCGCCCGAGCCCGAGCCGGAGATCGCGCCGCCCCCCGAACCCGAGCCGGAGCCGATCGTCGAGGCCGAGCCGGAGCCGGAGCCCGAGCCGGAGCCCGAGCCGGAACCCGAGCCGGAGCCCGAGCCGGAGGAGCTGAGCCCGGTCATCCAGTTCGACTCGTTCCAGAAGTTCCCGTCGACGGCGGACGACGAGTGGCAGGCGATCTCGGACGCGGTCCGGACGTACTACCTCGAGAGCCCGTCTCGCAAGCGGGCCCGCGAGGCGAAGAAGGTCCTCGAGGACGCCGGGGTCGCGCAGATCCCCGCGCTCGTCAACGCGTTCAACGGGATGGACCTGAGCGACCCGCAGGACTTCAAGAAGGCGGGGCAGATCGTGCTCGCGCTCCAGGAGCGGTCGTTCAACGTCGTGAACATCCCGTTCAAGTTCGACATGGCGGCGATGGAGGAGAACCTCCAGTCGAACGTCAAGGTCGTCCAGAGCCTCGTGAAGTACTGGAGCAAGAAGGACGGCGACGAGGAGGCGATCCAGAAGTTCATCGCCCGCGTCGAGGAGAAGGCGAACGACTTCGGCGAGGACGGCTGAGGCCGGACCCGCGGAGGGCGGAACGGGAAGCGGGGCGCCGGCCACGAGCCGGCGCGCCGCGTCCGCGGCGCGCGCGGGTCGCGTCCGAGGCCGCGGCC
>JBICIB010000973.1:0-3020 GCA_043101415.1 Planctomycetota bacterium JB042
ACCTGCGGCACGCGCTCGCGGCCCGCCTGTCGCTCTTCGGCGTCCACCCGAACCTCGTCGCGCCGTTCTTCGCGCTGGCGCTCCCGCTCGCCGGGGCGCTCGTCGTCGCGCCCGGGCGCGGCCGGCGGGGGCTCGGCCTCGCCGCGTTCGCCGCGGCCGGGGCGCTCCTCCTGCTGACCCGCTCCCGCGCCGCGATCCTCGCCGGGGGGCTCGGCACGGCGGCGTTCGTCACCCTCCGGGTCGGGTTCCGGATCTGGCGCGCGCGCCCGCGCCGGTCGACGGTCGCCGGCCTCCTCGGGCTCGGTCTCGCCGCCGCGGCCGTCCTCCTCGCGGTCGGCCACGAGAGGATCGAAGCGAAGCTCGCCGACTCGTCGATGCGGTTCCGCCTGTACGTGTGGGGGGTCGCCGCCGAGGCGATCGCGGAGCGGCCGGTGCGCGGCCACGGCCTCCTCTCCGGCGAGCCGCTCGCCGTGAACGCCACGCCGTCCGACCTCGACGGGACCTCGAAGAACGTCCACGCGCACGACGTCCTCCTCGCGCTCGCGCTCGGAGCGGGGTGGCCGGCGGCGGCGCTCTACCTCCTGCTCCTCACGCTCCTCGTGGCCCGACTCGTGCGGGCGCTGCCGCGGCTCGACGCCGGCGGCCGGGCGCTCGCCGCCGGCGTCGTCGCGTCGTCGCTCGCGCTGTTCGGGGCGAACCTCCTCGATCTCGGGCTGTCGAACCACGCGCCGATCGCGTTCCACCTCGGGTGGCTCCTCGGCGTCGCCGGTCTGCTGGTCCGCGTCGTGCGCGGCGCCGACGAACACGTGCCGTCTCCGCTCGCGACCGTCGCGGCGCGCGGGGCGGGCGCGCTGCTCGTCCTCGCGCTGGCGTGGAACACGGTGGCGCTCGCTGGCGAGGCGGGGAGCGCGTGGACCCGACGGCTCCTCGCGCGCGGCGAGCTCGCGGCGGCCGACCGGTGGAGCGCGGGTCTCCGCCGCCTGAACCCGCACGACCTCTCGATCGGCATGCTCCGGGTGCGGGTCCTCCGGCGGGCGGCGCGGACCGCGGCGGAGCGGGAGACGTTGCGGGACCTCGCGGCGCGTCACCCGACCTCCCCGATCCCGCGCGAGTCGCTCTCCGCGCTCGAGCTCGCCCGAGGCCGCCTCGAACCGGCGCTCGAGGCGCTGACCGCGGCGAGAGCGCTCGACCCGACGGGACCGCTCGCGGCGGAGTGGTCCCTCCGGGCGGCGCAGATCGAGCTCCGCCGCGGGCGCCGGAGGGCGGCGCTCGCGGCGTTCGCCGAGGCGTTCCGATACGACACCCAGGCCGCGCGGCGCGTCGACTGGCGGCGGGACGAGGACGGGCGATGGGTGACCGGAGACGACGGCGCGCCCCTCGCGCTCGACGCCGTCCTCGAGCGGAACCGCGCCCTCCTCGAGGACCTCGTGCGGGACGACCCGGTCCGGGCGCGGCGCGCGGCGGCGGCGTTGGCGTTCACGTACCGACACTTCGGACGCGACGAGGAGGCGATCGCCGTCGTCGACGAGTACGAGGCGCTCGGAGGGGCGCCGTTCGTCCCGCTGCTGGTGCTCCGGACGGAGATCCGGGAGGAGCTCGACGAGGCGGCGGCGAACGATCGCCCGGAACCCGCGAGCGATCGATTCCATGCGCCGGGGGACACGGCGGCGCTCCGGCTGGCGGAGGGGCGGATGCTCGCCGCCCTCGGTCGTCCGGAGGAGGCGCGCGCGGCCCTGCGGGAGGGGCTCGCCGCGACCCTCGACTTCGCGTCGGAGAACGAGAACCTCGGGCTCCTCTCGGAGGCGATCGTCCGCACCCACCTGGCGGAGGGGGACGTCGACGCCGCGGCGGCGGCGCTCCCGCTCCCGCTCTACGCGAACGAGAGCCCGGCGCTCCGCGTCGCCCGGCTCCTCGAGGTCGCGGGGGCGGCGGCCGAATCGGGGCGGGAGGAGCTGGCGGCGCGCGTCGTCGATGCGGCCGTGCGCGTCGTCCCGCACCTCGCCCCCGGCCGGGACGCCGACGCGCTCGACGCGCTGGCGGCGCTGCTCGGTCGCCTCGACCGCGGCGCGACGGACCGGTTCCTCGGTCGGGTCGCGACCTCGGGGGCGGGGCTCTCGCTCGCCGCCCGCGTCCACGCGTCGCGCGGAGAGGAGGCGGCGCGCCGGTCGACGCTCGATCGGCTCCGCGAGGAGTTCCCCGCCTGGGCGGAGTGAGCCCCGCCGTTCAGTTCAGCTTCGCGCGGAGCTTCGCCTCGAGCCGGTGCGGACCGAACGCGATCGTGAACGACCCGACGCGCGGGTCGGCCCCCTTCATCGTGAGGACCTCGATCTTCAGGGTCCGCGCGACCTCGTCCGACTCGGAGTGCTCGAGCGGGACGACGATCCCGCCCGTCGTCTGCTGGGCGAGGAACGCGCCGAGCTGCTTCGCGCGGATCGGGGCCGGGTCGTTGAGCTGGAGGACGAACTTTCCGGGCTCGGTCTGCTCGAGGGTCACGTAGTACAGGCCGGCCGGGACCGCGACGCCCGCGAGCGTCAGGTCGAGGTTCGTGTCGAGGGTGGTCCAGAAGTTCCCGCCGAGGCGCCACCGCTGGCCGACGAACTGCTCCGAGCCGACGAGCGCGTCGTACTCCCCCTTCCACGCGATCGGTCCGTAGGAGAGCTCGATCTGACCCGGCGAGCCCTGGCCGTCCCAGTAGAAGAGGCCGCTGGTCTTCCGGTCGGACGTCCCCGCGAAGACACGCACGTTCGGCGGCGGGTCGTCGCCCGCGTCCGCGCCGCCGGTCGCCGGCTTCCCGCCGAGCTTCGTGATCACCTCCGCGAACCGCGCGTCGCCGCGGAGCGAGACGAGGTCCGGGTCGGAACGGACCTGGGCGAGGTTGCCGAACCCCTTCGCCATCGCCTCGTCGAGCCACCGGAACGCCTCGTCGGTGTGGCCGAGCAGCGCGTGCGCGCACGCGGCGTTGTAGGCGGCGACGTTCCCGTAGGTCGGGAACTCGGACGCCTTCACGTGGGCCTCGAGCG
>JBICIB010000974.1:0-5446 GCA_043101415.1 Planctomycetota bacterium JB042
GATCTCGCGCTCTTCCTGAAGCGGAACGGGTACAAGCCTCGGCAGGTGCAGGACTTCATCCCCGCGCCGCTCGACGTGGCGACGGGGACCGGCTTCATCGTCATCGGGTCGAGGCCGGTGTGGTACATGCACGTCGCCACGTCGAGCGGCGCGGGGATGAAGTCCTGCACCTGCCGAGGCTTGTACCCGTTCCGCTTCAGGAAGAGCGCGAGATCGATCATCGACTCGAGGGTCGAGCCGGGGTGGGAGGCGATGAAGTACGGGACGAGGTACTGCTCCTTGCCGACCGCCCGACTCGCCTCGGCGAACGCCTCTCCGAACCGCTCGAAGTCGTCGATCGACGGCTTCTTCATCAGGCGGAGGACCTCGTCGTCGACGTGCTCGGGGGCGACCTTCAGGTGCCCGCCGACGTGGTGGGCCGCCAGGTCGCGCAGGTACTCCGGCGAGCGCTTCGCCAGGTCCATCCGGACGCCGGACGCCACGTGGACCCGCCGGACTCCGTCGACCTCGCGCGCCGCTCTCAGCAGGTCGACCAACGGCCCGTGGTCGGTGCCGAGGAGCGGGCAGATCTTCGGGTGCACGCACGACAGCCGCCGGCACTTCGCCTCGACCTCGGGCCGGGTGCACCGCATCTCGTACATGTTCGCGGTCGGCCCGCCGACGTCCGACACGATCCCCTTCGAGTCGCCGCGCGCGGCGATCCCCTCGACCTCGCGGACGACCGACTCCTTGGAGCGCGACTGGATCACGCGCCCCTGGTGCGTGGTGATCGAGCAGAAGGTGCAGCCGCCGAAGCAGCCCCGCATGATCGTCACCGACGTCCGCATCATCTCGAGCGCGGGGACCTTCTCGCCGTACGACGGGTGCGCGTCCCGGGCGTACGGGAGGTCGTAGATCGCGTCCATCTCCGCCTTCGAGAGCGGCAGGTCGGGGGGGTTCTGGACGAGCGTCCGGTCGCCGTGCGGCTGGACGAGGCGCTTCGCGTTGAACGGATTCGACTCGCGGTGGATGTGCCGCGTCGCGACCGCGAACTGCACCACGTCGTCGCGCACCTCCTCGAACGAGGGGAGCGCGACCGCGTCGAACCCCGGCGGCATCTCCTCCTTCGCGCCGAGCAGGAAGGCGACGCCGCGCATGTCCCGCAGGTCGCGCGGCTCCTCGCCCGCGTCGAGGCGGCGGGCGATCTCCACGATCGGCGCCTCCCCCATCCCGAAGACGACGAGGTCCGCCTTCGACGAGGCGAGGATCGACGGGCGGACGGTGTCGCTCCAGTAGTCGTAGTGCGCGAAGCGGCGCAGCGACGCCTCGACCCCGCCGGCGATCACCGGGACCCCCTTGAACGCCTCCCGGCAGCGCTGCGCGTAGACGTTCGTCGAGCGATCCGGACGGCGGCCGGCCACGCCGCCGGGGGAGTACGCGTCGTCCGAACGCGGCTTCCGCTGCGCGGTGTAGCGGTTCAGCATCGAGTCCATGTTCCCGGCGCCGACCGCGAAGAAGAGGCGCGGACGGCCGAGCGAGCGGAACGGCGCCGCGTCCGTCCAGTCGGGCTGGGACAGGATCGCCACCCGGAAGCCGGCCGCCTCGAGGACCCGGCCGAGGATCGCCATCGCGAACGACGGATGGTCGACGTACGCGTCGCCGGTGACGAACACGACGTCCGGCGCGTCCCAGCCGAGCGCCTCGACCTCCGCGCGCGTCGTCGGCAGGAACGGCAGGGACCGCCGCGTCGGGTCGGCCGTCGGCACGCGCATCAGGGGGTCACTCCTCGTCTTCGCGCAACCGCGCGAGGACCGAGTAGTCCTCGAGCGTCGACGTGTCGCCGACGGTCTCCTGCCCGGACGCGATGTCCCGCAGCAGGCGCCGCATGATCTTGCCGGAGCGGGTCTTCGGGAGCGACTCGGTGAACCGGATCTCCGACGGCCGGGCGAGCGCGCCGATCTCCTGCGTGACGTGCGCCTTCAGCGCGGCCCGGAGCTCGTCGCCGGCCTCGACCTCCGCGCGCGGCGTGACGAACGCCACGATCGCCTGCCCCGTCACGTCGTCCGGGCGGGCGACGACGGCCGACTCCGCGACGTCGTCGTGCGACACGAGCGCCGACTCGACCTCCATCGTCGAGAGCCGGTGGCCGGAGACGTTGAGGACGTCGTCGACCCGTCCCATGATCCAGAAGTAGCCGTCCTCGTCCCGGCGCGCGCCGTCCCCGGCGAAGTACCGGCCGGGGAAGCGGGACCAGTACGTCTCGCGGTACCGCTCGTCGTCGTTGAACAGGGTCCGCAGCATGGAGGGCCACGGCTTGTTCAGCACGAGGAAGCCCCCCTCGTTCGGGGGGACCGGCTTCCCGTCGTGATCGACGACCTCCGCGTCGACGCCGAAGAACGGCAGCGTCGCCGAGCCCGGCTTGGTCGGCGTCACCCCCGGGATCGGCGTGATCATCATCGCGCCGGTCTCGGTCTGCCACCACGTGTCGACGATCGGGCAGCGCTCGGCGCCGATGATCCGGTGGTACCAGATCCACGCCTCGGGGTTGATCGGCTCGCCGACCGTGCCGAGGAGCCGGAGGGACGAGAGGTCGAATCGGTCCGGGTGCTCGTCGCCGAGCCGGATGAACGTCCGGATGGCGGTCGGGGCGGTGTAGAAGACGTTCACCCGGTGCTTCTCGATCAGCTCCCAGAAGCGTCCGGCGTGCGGCGTCGTCGGGGCCCCCTCGTACATCACGGTCGTCGCGCCGTTCAGCAAGGGCCCGTAGACGACGTACGAGTGTCCGGTCACCCACCCGATGTCGGCGGTGCACCAGAAGACGTCCTCCTCCCGGAGGTCGAAGACGTACTTCGTCGTGAGGTACGTCCCGACCATGTAGCCGGCGGTCGTGTGGACGATCCCCTTCGGCTTCCCCGTGGTGCCGGAGGTGTAGAGCGTGAAGAGGAGCTGTTCGGAGTCGACCGGCGTCGCCTCGCAGACGCGGTCCGCCGCCGCCATGACGTCGTGGTACCAGTGGTCCCGGCCGTCCTTCCAGTCGACGTCCTGACCGGTCCGCCGCACGACGACGACCTTCTCGATCGACGGGCACTCCGCCACCGCCTCGTCGACCTGCGGCTTGAGCGGCAGGACGGCTCCCTTGCGGTAGCCGCCGTCGGCGGTGACGACCGCCTTCGCCTCCGCGTCGAGGATGCGGTCGCGGAGCGCGTCGGCCGAGAACCCCCCGAACACGACCGAATGCGCGGCGCCGATCCGGGCGCAGGCGAGACACGCGATCGCCAGCTCGGGGACCATCGGCATGTAGATCGCGACCCGGTCCCCGGGTTCGACCCCGAGCCCCTTCAGCGCGTTCGCGAAGCGGCTGACCTCGGCGTGGAGCTGGTCGTACGTGATCGTCCGGACGTCGCCCGGCTCTCCCTCCCAGAGGATCGCCGCCTTGTTCCGCCGCCCGGTCGCGAGGTGCCGGTCGAGGCAGTTGTACGAGATGTTCGTCTTCCCGCCGACGAACCACTTCGCGTGCGGCGCCTCCCACTCGAGGACCCGCCCGAACGGCTCGAACCAGTGGAACGACCCCGCCACCTCGCCGAAGAACCCCTCGGGGTCGTCGATCGAGCGGTCGTACAGCCGCCGGTACTCGTCCATCGACTTCAGGTGGGCCTTCTCCGCGAACTCCTCCGGCGGCGGGAAGACGCGACCCTCCTTCAGGATCGACTCGATGTCGGGCTGGTGGGTCATGACGCTCCTTCGCGCGGACCGGAGAGACGAGGCGCGAGAGCGATCATAGCAGCCCGGCCGCGCGACGCTCGGCGGCGCCGGGAGGAGTCGTCAGACCAGCCTCCGGGCCCTCAAGTCCTCGAGGATCCGTCGCGTCGCCTTCGACTTGTTCAGCGTGTAGAAGTGGATGCCGGGCGCCCCCCCTTCGAGCAGGCCGCGGCACTGCGCCGTCGCGTGCTCGATGCCGATCCGCCGGACCGCCTCGGCGTCGTGGGCGACGCCGTCGAGCTTCTTCAGCAGCCCGGTCGGGATCCTCGCCCCGCACATCTGCGTGAACCGCTTCACCTGGGCGGCGTTCGTGATCGGCATGATCCCCGGCACCATCGGCTGGGTGATCCCCGCCGCCCGCGCCCGCTTCACGAACTCGAAGTAGTCGATGTTGTCGAAGAAGAGCTGGCTGACCAGGAAGTCGGCGCCGGCGTCCGCCTTCCGCTTGAGGTTCTGGAGGTCGACCTCCTTGTCCGTCGCCTCGACGTGCCCCTCGGGGTAGAACGCGCCGCCGAGACAGAAGTCGAACCCCTCCTTGATGAACGCGGTCAGCTCGTTCGCGTAGCCGAAGCCCCCCTCCGTCCGCACGAACTCGGTCCGCCCCTCGGGGGGATCGCCGCGGAGCGCGAGCACGTTCTCGATCCCGGCCGCGCCGAGCTTCTGGAGGACCTGCGCGATCTCGTCCCGGGTCTGGTCGACGCACGTCAGGTGCGCCATCGCCTCGATCCCGATCTCGTTCTTGATCTTCGCGACCAGCCCGAGCGTCCGGTCGCGCGTCGATCCCCCCGCGCCGTAGGTCACCGAGACGAACGACGGCCCGAGCGACTTCAGCTCGCCGATCGTCCGTTCGAGGCCGGCGAGGCCCTTCTCCGTCTTCGGCGGGAAGAACTCGAACGAGAAGACCGGCTCGTCCCGGCCGAACATGTCCCGAATCTTCATCGCGTCGTCGTCCGCTGTCGTTCCCGCGCGCGTCTTCCGCGCCCGATCGAAGTCCGGTGCGAGGCTACCACGCGTCGCACGTCGATTTCACCGCCCGTCGAGATCGACGAAGATCGCCGTCCCGCCGCGCTCCGACACGCCGACCGACGGGCGCCGGCTCAGCCGTTCGTCCGTCCCCGCGTCGTCGACGTGCAGGGCGAGGCCCGCGTCCGCGAACCCCTGCGACCGGTCGCGGGAGAGGACGCGGTCGTCGCCCGCCAGGTCCCGGAACAGCGCGAACCCGCCGTCCGCGGCGCTCCCGAGGGACTCGGCGCCGAACGACAGGAGGTCGTCCCCGCCCGCGTCGAGGAAGACCGCGACGCCGCCCTCCCCGGCGAAGCCGCCCGCCCGCCCCGCGGCGCGGTAGACGTCCCGGCCGTCGCGGTCGGCGAACAGCGCGACCCCGCCCCCCCGCGCCGCGCCGAGGGCGAAGACCGACGCGCTCCCCGGGTCGGGCAGCCGGCCGAGGGCGAGCCGGACGTCGTTCCCCCACGCGTCGAGGACCGCCGCGAGGCCCGGACCGTCCGCGGCCCCGAGCCCGGGCCCCGAGAGCTCGACCCGATCGTCGCCGCCGTCGTCGAACAGGAGCGCGACCCCGTCCGCCGCGTGGCCGACGCCGCCGGCGGCCCGGTAGCGATCCCGGCCGGCGCGCTCCACCAGGAGCGCCGCTCCCCCTGCCGCGGCCCGGGCGAACGCCGGCCGATCCGCCTCGTAGCGGTCGTCCCCCGCC
>JBICIB010000975.1:0-3351 GCA_043101415.1 Planctomycetota bacterium JB042
CGCCGCGGCACGACCCAGAGGCGGCGCGTCCAGAGGCCGGCGCGGGCGATCACCGTCGAGTCGGTGACGTTCCACTTCAGCGCGCGGTACTGCGGGCCGCGGAGCGCGAACGCGAGGAGCACACCGACCGGCACCACGAGGAGGCCTCGCGGGTCCTGCGCGGCGAGGGCGACGAAGCCGCCGCAGAGCGCCGACAGCAGGCAGAGGCGGAGGAAGATCCGCCGCGCCGCGCGCGGGTGGACCGGCCGGAGGGAGTCGAGGTCGAGGTCCGCCCGCGAGCCGTGCGGCAGGACGAGGCGCATCAGCCCGTCCGCCTCCCGCCGCGGCAGGAGCGGGAAGAAGACCGCCGACCCGCCCGCTTCCCCCTTCTCGCCGCTCCCGGCGGTCTGCACCTTCAGCGTCACGTACCCGACGAGGCGGCGGAGGAGGTTCGCCTCGAGGAGGAAGACCTGGAGCCGATCGCGCCGCACCAGCGACTCGTACTTCGACAGCAGCCCGTGTCGCCGGCGGACCCCTTCGCCGCTCCGGCGCAGCTCGAACCCGTGGAAGCGGAGCGCGGTCAGGAGGATCGACGTGACCCAGCCCGCGACGAGGAACGTCAGGACGAGCGCGACCGCGAGCGCGCCGGCGAGCCACGGACCGGCCGAGGCGGCGCGGCCGAGGGCGAGCTCGAGCGGCCCCTCGAGGTCGAGGGTCCCCTCGTCGAGCAGCTCGAGCAGGCCGAACAGCGCGGCGACGATCACGCCGACCCGGTTCTCGGTCGCGCCGGCGAGGAGCAGCTCGCCGAATCCGAGACGCCGGATCACCTCCTCTTCCGGCGCGTCCTTCGCCTCCGGCTCGCGCGGACGGCCCGAGGGCGCCGCGCGACGCTCGAGGAGGTCGTCGCGGAAGCGCTCCGCCACCTCCTCCGACACGACCGACAGCGACGCCTCCGTGTCGTCGGCGCCGGCCGTCTCGATCCGGACCGTCGTGACCCCGAACAGCCGCTGGATCGGGCTGCTCTTCAGATCGACGTTCTGGATCCGGTCGAGGGGGATCGTCCGGTCGACGGTCCAGATCAGGCCGTGCCGCAGCACCAGGCGCTCGCCGACGATCCCGAACCGGAGGGTGAAGTACCGGAAGAGCGTGCTGACGGCGCCGAAGACGATGCCGATCACCGCCCACTTCACGACGTTCGTCGACGGGCTCCCGCCGCCGAACAGGAAGCCGGCCGCGACGATCGGCCAGCCCCACTTCAGGACCGTGGCCGGGATCTCCAGCAGGACGGTCGCCGGGTGGAGCCGGCGGAGCCCCTCGCGCGCGCCGGCGCCGTCAGCCATGCGGCCCGAACCCCGAGCGCTCCCACGACTCGGCGGGGTCGTCGCGGACGAGCCGGTCGCGCAGCGCCTCCGCCTCCTCGACCAGGAGCCCGGGGATCTGGTTCTCCTCGTCGTCGGCGCCGGCGGTGTAGAGGGTCAGGTCCGCGAGACCGTACGCCCGGTCGATCGGCCCGGACTGCACGTCGACGTGCTGGATGCGCCGGCGGGGGATCGAGCGCTGGGTGCGCCAGATCACGCCGTGGCGGAGGAGGACGTCGTGCTCGCGCACCGCGTACCGCCAGGCGCGATACCAGAACGGCGGGTAGACGGCGGCGTGCAGGAGGAGGAGCGGCGCGAGGACCATCGCCGCCTCGCCCGGATCGAACGGCCAGGCGTCGAACTTCTCGTCCCACAGGAGGTCGACGGCGGTGACGACCGCGGCGAGGATCGCGGCCCCGACGAACGAGGCGATCCAGTGGACCTTCCGGGCCGCCGGCGCGAGGGGGCGCAACTCCTCGTCGGCGGTCATCGTGCGAGCGTCGAGCCGACCTCGGATGCGACGTCGGTCGCGGCGACCTCCCGCTGCTCGGAGCGGGCGAGGTCGCGGACGATCACCGCCCCTCGCGCGTCCTCCTCGGCGCCGACGAGGACCGCCACCCGCGCCCCGAGCTTCGCCGCCCTCTTCAGCTCCTTGCCGAGCCCGCCGCCCTCGAGCGGGGTGACCGTCTTGACGCCCGCGCCGCGCAGCCGCGCCGCGACCTCCTTCATCGAGCCGCGGAGCGACGGCTCGGCGCAGAGGACGACCGCGTCGGGAGCGACGTCGGGCGCCGGCTTCAGCTCGTGCGTCTCGAGGAAGTCCATCAGCGTGACGTCCCCGAGCCCGAACCCGATCCCCGGGATCCGCTGCTTCGAGAAGAGCGCGGTGAGGTTGTCGTACCGCCCGCCGCCGAAGATCGAACGCCGGTTCTCCGGGGAGACGTCGAACACCTCGAACACGGTCGACGTGTAGTAGTCGAGGCCGCGCACGATCAGCGGGTCGAATCGGAGCGGCCCGTCGAGGAGGCCCTCGTTCAGGATCCGGGCGACGCGCGACTCGCCGCGCACCTCCGGCGCCGCCGCGTCGACGAACGCCGGGAAGTCGAGCTTCGTGAACGCCTCGACCTTCGCCGCCGCGGCGTCGTCGAGGCCGTGCCCCGCGAGCTGTTCGAGGCAGACCTCGCGCGGGAGCTTCTCCCACCGGTCGAGGACCTGGAAGACCGGCTTCACCTGCTCGGGGGCGAGCCCGACGAACCGCTCGAGCGCCGAGAACGCCAGCCCGCGGTCGTTCACCCGGATCTCGTAGAGCGCCGGGTCGGCGCCGAGCGTCCGGAAGAGCGCGTGGATCAGCTCGAAGATCTCGACCTCCGCCTCGACGCTCTCCGATCCGAAGACGTCGACGTTGATCTGCCAGTGCTCGCGGACCCGCCCCTTCTGCGGCTTCTCGTACCGGTGGCAGTTCGGGTGCGAGTACCAGCGGACCGGGAACGACAGCCGCCCGGCGTTCGCCGCGATCATCCGCGCCACCGACGGCGTCATCTCCGGTCGGAGCGCGAGCCGCCGGTCCGCCTTGTCGGTCAGGACGTAGAGCTGCCGCTCGACCAGCTCCTGCCCCGACTTCGCCTCGTAGATCTCGACCGGCTCGAGCACCGGGCCGTCGTACCGCTGGAACCCGAACGTCTCGATCGTCTCGTACAGCCGCGAGAAGACCTGCGTCCGGACCGACATCTCCTCGGGGAGGAAGTCGCGCGTGCCGCGGTACGGGGCGGTGGGGAGGAAAGGGGGCATGAGGTACTCCGTCCGGAGGATGGTGGGAAACGGAGTCCGTGTCAACGCTGCGCGCGGAGCGGTCGGCCGCTGCGCGGCGTGGAACGCGATTCGGGAACGTCTGTGCGTTCGCCACGGCGGGGGCCGGGAAGGGGAGGTGCTCTCCGACCCGCTCACGTCCTCGCGCGTTGCGTCCGGTCTGGTCTCCGCGAAGGGACGAGTCGCGCTGCGGGGTCGCTCTCGGAGCCAC
>JBICIB010000976.1:0-6216 GCA_043101415.1 Planctomycetota bacterium JB042
AGGATGCGGCCGCCCGCCGGCGCGTCGCCGGTCATGCGCCTTCCTCCGCCGCGGCCGCCGGCCACTCGACCCGGAACTCCGCCCCTTCGCCGTCGCCGTCGCTCGCGGCGCGCACCGATCCGCCCTCCCGTTCGACGTGGCGCCGGACGAGGTAGAGCCCGAGCCCCGACCCGCTCCCCGACCGGCGGAGCTCGTCCCCGGGCCGGTAGAACTTCTCGAACAGGCGCCGCCCCTCCTCGGGCGAGAACCCGACGCCGTCGTCCCGGACGACGAGCGACACGCGCCCCGACTCGCTCGCCACCCGGACGTCGATCGAGCCGTCCGGAGTCCTCGCGATCGCCTTCCGCGCGTTGTCGAGGAGGTTCCGCACGACGGCGCGGACCCCCTCCGGGTCGGCGACGATCGACGCGCGCTCGTCGAGCTCCGTGCGGACCGTCGCGCCCCGCGCCTCGAGCTGCGGCGCGAGCTCGGCCAGCACCCCGCGGACGGCGTCGGAGAGCGCCACCGGTTCGCGCGCGCGGGAAGCCCCCCGCTCCTCCACCCGGCCGGCGTCGAGGAGGTTCGACACCATCGTCTCGAGGCGCTGGACGTCGTCGAGGAGACGTCCGGCGAGTCGCCCGCGACGCTCGGGATCCGGCGCGCCGTCGGCGAGCGTCTCCGCCGAGAGCCGGATGCTGGCGAGCGGGCTCTTCAGCTCGTGGCTGACCGAGGCGAGGAAGTTCTCCTCCTGGCGGCGGAGCCGCGCCTCCTGCCGGAGCGCCCGGTTCAGGATCACCATCCCCGCGCAGAGCACGACCAGGAAGAAGCCGCCCTCCCAGAGGAACCGGTTGACGCGGCGCCGCGCCTCTTCGTTCAGCGCCGCCAGGACCTCGGGTCGGACCGAGACCCAGCCCGTCTCCGGCACCGAGATCCGGGGGAAGAGCGGGGCGACCCGGTCGGCCGGCAGCCACTCCCGCAGCGCGGTCGCCGCCATCGCCTCGGTCACCAGGACCTCGGCGCGCCGGTCCCGCGTCGCCGTCGTGTACCGGACCTCGTCCCAGACCCAGTACGCGATCTGCGCCGCGCAGACGACGAGCAGCACGATGAAGACGATCCGGAAGCCGCGGCTGGCGACGAAGCGGGGCGGGCGGGCGACGGCGCGGCGATCGGCGGACACGGCTTCTCCTACCAGCCCGTCGAAGAAGTCATGCGGGGCTGCGGCGGCTCCTCGCACCCACAGCACTTCTTCAACGGACTGCTACCCCATGACACTCATGTGACACACGGCCGACGGGCGGCGCCACACTCGAACACGCATCGACACCGCCGGCAACCTCCCCATCGACGGAACGCGCCGGCCCCTGACCGGAGTCCATCCCGTGAGCCATCGAATCCTCGGTTCGTTCCCCGTCCGGATCGCCGCCGCCGCGCTCGTCGCGTCGATCGTCGGTCCGGCCCCGACCGCGTCCGCCGGCGAGAGCGACGACGGCCCGCGCTTCTCGCGCCTCGAGCTCCTCCCCGCGACCCCGGGCGGGACGTCGGGCGTCGACCTCCGGACCTGCTCGCCGCAGGCGCCGTTCCTGCTCCTCCTCGACGGCTCGGCCGGCTCGATCGATCCCGACGGCGGCGGTCCGCTCCCGTTCCTGCGCGTCCTCGGCGGCTCGACCCTGATCCTGAGCGGCGCGACCGACGCCGCCGGGCGGTTCCGCGCCCTCGCCGCCGTGCCGAACGAGGCGGCCCTCCAGGGGGCGACGTTCTTCGCCCAGGCGCTCACCGTCCTCCCGGGCGGCGGCTTCGAGGCGACGAACGTCGCGGCGACGACGGTCGCCCCCGGCGCCCCCTCCTTCTCGTACGTCGATCGCTCCGCGAACGTCCCGACCGCCGGCGCGACGAACTCGTCGTTCGTCGGCGCGGCGCGGGACCTCGACCGGGACGGCGACCCCGACCTGGTCGTCATCACCGGACCGGCGGGGAGCGTCCACGTCTTCCGGAACGACGGCGGCTTCGCGTTCACCGACGTCACCGCGACGGCGCTCCCGCTCGCGGCGCAGATCGAGGCCGCGTACGTCGAGCTGTTCGACGCCGACGGCGACGGTCACGTCGACATGTTCATCGTCGGCGGAGCGGGGGCGGCGAACGGCGAACCCCTCCCGAACCTCCTCCTCCGGAACGTCGGCGGCGGGGCCGGGATCTCGTTCCAGACCGCGGCGCTCCCCGCCGTCCCCGGGATCGCGCGGGACGTCGCCGTGTTCGACGCCGACTGCGACGGCGACCTCGACCTCGTCCTGGCGAACGGCTCCGACGGGGTGCACTCGAACGAGCAGGCGGTCCCGAACACGCTCCTCGTGAACCAGGGGCGGAGTCAGGGCGGCGTCGAGGGGACCTTCGCGATCGACGCGGCGTTCCAGGCCGCGGCGTGGAACGGCCCGGACTTCAACATCGCGGTCTGCGCCGGCGACGTCGACGGCGACGGCGACGTCGACCTCTTCTTCGGGCGCTCCGACACCCAGCTGATCGACGGGACCCCGGGCCAGCCGAACGTCCTCCTCCTGAACCAGGGCGGGCTCGTCTTCGCCGACGTGAGCGCGACGCACCTCCAGCCGCTCTTCTCCGACAACACCCAGGGCGCCCGATTCGGCGACCTCGACGGCGACGGCGCCCTCGACCTGATCGTCGCCAACTCGACGGTCTCCGTGGTGTCGGCGATCTCCGGCGACTACTACCGGAACCAGGGGAACGGCGTCTTCGTCGAGGACAACGCGTCGTTCCCGCAGATCGACGAGTCGGAGGTCGCGCTCCGCGTCGGCGTCCGCCTCGACGACGTCGACCTCGACGGCGACCTCGACGCCCTCTTCCTCCTGCACGAGTTCATCGACTTCGACGGCTCGTCGGGGAGCCAGACCGGGACCGGCGGCGACGACCAGCTCTTCGTGAACCAGGGGGGCGCCCAGGGCGGCACGCACGGCGTCTTCGCGCTCGATCCGACGTTCTCCGCGACCGGGATCTTCATCACCGCGGACCACGTGATCGCCGACTTCGACCTCGACGGCGACGACGACGTCTACATCTGCAACACCGGCGGGTTCTTCACGCCGACGTTCCCGATCGACGACCGCCTGCTGGAGAACACGCGGATCCCGTGAGCCGGCCCGGCCGCGCCGGGAACCCTGGAGCGGAGGGCGCCCGGGAGGACTACGATCGGGGCATGATCCCGAGCCTCGTCCCCCCGGCCCTCCCGCTCCTCCTCTCCCTCGCCCTCGACCCCGCCCTGGTCGAGGTGAACCGCGGGGACGTCCGGTTGCTGACCGCCGTCCCCGCGTCCTTGCACGAGGAGATCCTCGCGGAGGCGGCGTTCGCACGGCGCGAGGCGCGCGCCCTGATCGACCGGCTCGGGCTGACGCGCAAGAGCCGCGAGGACCTCCGCCTGCGCGTCTTCGCGCACGAGTCGGGGTTCGAGGACCACCGCCGCCGGACGCGCGACCGGAACACCGACATCAGCCCCTGGTCGTACTACAACCCGCGCGACCGGGAGGTGGTCGCCGCGTGGGCGGACGGGCTCCCGGCGACGCGGGCGCAGCTCCGCCGGCAGGTCGGACGCCAGGTCCTGCTGCAACACGCGAAGAACCCGTCCCGCTGGTTCGAGGAGGGGTTCGCCGGCGTGGTCGAGGGGCTCGCCCGCGACCCGTTCGGCGACGTGATGGACGCCGTGAACGCCGACCGTCTCGAGGTCCTGGTCCGGGCGATCGAGCGCGAGGAGACCTGCCCCCTGTTCGAGCTGATGGACCTGCAGGAGGTCCAGTTCTACGGGCTCGGCGGCGCGGAGGTCTCGCCGTGGCCGCGCACGCTCCTCTACGCCCAGTCGTGGGGCCTCCTCTTCTTCCTCCTCGACTCCGACGACGCGGAGGCGCGCGCCTTCCTCGACGCCGTCGTGCGGCGCGTCGAGTCGGGGCGGTGGGACCAGCAGGCGTTCCGGCGGCGCCTCGAGACGCTGGCGCCGGCGTGGCGGGCGGCGATGACCGACGAGGCGCTCCCGCGCCGCGCCGACGCCCTCCGCTCGGCGTGGGCTTCGCTGTACGACGGCGACCCGCACGCCGCCCGCGGTGACGCCGCGATCGCGCTCCGGTCGACCCCGCGCTCGCGGAGCGCCCGTCGCGCGCTCGCGCGGGCGATGTACGCGCTCGGGGAGTACGCCGAGGCCGCGGCCGAGTTCGAGGTCCTCGCGGACGACCGGACGGACGACGTCGACGCGGCGCTCTCGGTCGCCGTGTCCTGGCTCCGCCTCGCCGAGGAGACCCAGGGGGAGGACGACGGCCGAAAGGCGATCGCGGCGGCCGAGCGGGCCGCCGACCGCGCGCCGGTCGGGCGGAAGCACGAGGCGCTGATCGTCGCCGCGGACGCGGCCGAGCTCTCGGGGGACGTGAAGGAGGCGCTCCGGTTCGTGCGGCGGGCGCTCCGGCTCCGCGGCGTCCCGTCCGACGTCGCGGACGATCTCCGCGACCGCGAACGGGAGCTCGTCCGCCGGGCGATCGGCCGCTCCCCCTGAGGCCGACCGCGGAGCGAGCCGGGAACCCGGTGCCGCCGAGGGACCGAACCTCTAGGATCGCACGGCGTATGTCCGACCTCCTCGACCCCACCATCGACAAGTACCTCGACCGGCTGATCCCCGCCCCGGCCGCCGAGTGGAGCGCCATGGAGCGCGAGGGGCGACGTCAGGGGCTGCCGCTGATCGACCGCCAGGTCGGACGCCTGCTCGAGCTGCTCGTCCGGACGAGCGGCGCGGCGCGCGTCCTCGAGATCGGGACGTGCATCGGCTACTCGACCGCGTGGCTCGCCCGCGCGGTCGGGGAGAACGGCCGCGTGCTGTCGCTCGAGATCGACCCCGACCGCGCCGCCCGGGCCCGCGAACACCTCCGCGCCGCCGGCCTGATCGACCGCGTCGAGGTCCGGGAGGGGGACGCGGCGGCGTTGATCGAGACGCTCGAGGGCCCGTTCGACCTCGTCTTCAACGACGGCGACAAGCGCCACTACCCGCGGATCGCCGCGCGGTGCCACGACCTGCTGAGGGTCGGCGGGCTGCTGGTCTCCGACAACGCGCTCTGGGGCGGCAGCGCCGCGCGCGCGGGCGGCGACGCCGACACCAAGGCGATCAAGAAGCACAACTCTTGGCTCATGCGCCACGCCGACTTCACGGCCACGCTCCTCCCGGTGCGGGACGGCGTGCTGGTGGCGCGACGAAACGACAGAGAGAACTCGCGATGAAGAAGCTCCTGATCCTGCTCCTCCTGCTCGTCGTCGGCGGCGTCGTCGGCGTCGGGATGTTCGCCGGGACGGCGATCGAGAAGGGGGTCGAGACCGGCGGAAGCTGGGCGTTCGGCTCCGACACGGCGCTCGGCGGAGCGAGCCTGAACCTCCTCGGCGGCTCGGTCGGCCTGAACGAGCTGACCGTCGCCAACCCGCAGGGATTCTCCGAGGGGAACGCGATCCGGGTCGGCGACCTCGGCGTGAAGACCGACGTCGGTTCGCTCATGAGCGACGTGATCGAGGTCGAGTTCATCGACATCGCCTCGCCGGAGCTGACGCTCGAGCTGTCGACCGGCGGCACGAACCTCGGCGCGCTGCTCGACCACCTCGACGAGAGGGCGAAGTCGCTCTCGTCCGGCGAGTCGAAGCCCGAGCCGGCCCCGGAGGACGACGGAAAGCCCGGGAAGAAGCTGAAGGTCGGGCGCGTCACCATCGACGGGGCGAAGGTCCACCTGAAGCAGTCGGTCCTGCTCTCCGGCGGGACGACGGTCGAGCTCCCGAAGCTCGAGCTGAAGGACATCGGCGGCGGCGGCGACTCGGTGACCCTGCCGCAGCTGTTCGAGCAGATCCTCGGCGCGATCATGGCCGCCACCGCGAAGACCGGCGCGCTCCCCGCCGACCTGCAGGGGCTGCTCGACCGGGAGATCGCCAAGGAGGCGCTCGCGAACGTCCGTCAGACCGTCGACCGGATGTCCGGCGAGCTGAAGAAGGCGGCCGAGGGCCTCTCGGAGGGGCTGGAGAAGGGCGTCGAAGGGATCGCGGACGAGGGGAAGAAGGCGGTCGACGACCTGAAGGAGGGGCTCGGCGGGCTGCTCGGCGGCGACGAGAAGGAGAAGAAGAAGAAGAACAAGAAGAACGAGGACGACGGCTGAGGTCGCCCCCCGCTCAGCGCCGCCGGTAGACGCCGACCGTCGGCTGGAACGTCGCCCCGCGCCC
>JBICIB010000977.1:0-2724 GCA_043101415.1 Planctomycetota bacterium JB042
GGGACGGGGCGGCCGCCGCGGTCACTCGCGCGCAGCCGCGAGCGAGTCGACCGCGCGGTCGACGTCGGCGACGGCCGTCGAGCAGAGGGCGATCCGGACCGCGCCGTCGATCGGGACCACGAAGACGCCGTCGTCCCGCATGCGCGCCGCCGTGCGCGCGCCGTCGGCGCACGGCACCGCGACGAAGAACCCGCCCTCGTAGCGCGGGTGCCGGACCCCCCGGGCCGCGGCGGCCTGCCGGAAGGCGGCGACGCGCGCGTCGAGCAGGTCGACGAGCACCGCCCGCTCCTCCTCGATCCGGGCCCGCTTCGCGGGGTCCGCGAGGAGCTCCCCGACGACGAGCTGGCCGAGGTGGTTGCAGTTCGACCAGGTGCCGCGGCAGGCGACGGAGAGGAGCGACGCGATCCTCTCCCGCGTCGCCTCGTCGTCGGCGACCGCGATCAGGGCGCCGACGCGGGCGCCGTACTGCGTGAACGCCTTCGAGGCGGTCCACGCCACCAGGACGACCGCGCGGTCGAGCATGCTCGCGACCGGCGCGCGCCAGCTCTGCGCGCGCGCGCCGCCGAACGCGGCGTACGCGAGGTCGATCACGACGGTCACCGGCGCCCGCCGCCCCGCGTCGCGCACCGCGTCGGCGACCGCCCGCCACTCGTCGTCGTCGAGGGAGTAGCCGGTCGGGTTGTGGCACGGGAAGTTCAGGACGACCAGCGCCCGCCCCTGCTCGTCGACCGAGCGCGCGAGCGCCGCGCCGAACCCGGCCGCGTCGAACCGGAGCCGTTCGTCGAACGTCTCGAAGGTCCGCACCGCGCGCCCGGCGTGCGACGCCATCGTCTCGTACGGGCCCCAGTAGTGCCGGCTCGTCAGGAGGTGCTGGCCCGGCGCGAGGAAGTTCGAGATGGCGAGGTGGAGCGCGCCGCTCCCGCCCGGCGTGGCCACCGCGGTCGCCCCCTCCACGAGCGGGCCGTCGCCGAGCGCGTCGAGCGTCGCCAGGCGGAGGAAGTTCGGTTCTCCGGCGATCGGGGCGTAGCCGGCGGCCCGTTCGATCGGCGCCTCGCGGAGCGCCTCGACCACCGACGGGAGGACCGCGAGCCTCCCCTCGTCGTCGACCAGGGCGCCGAGCGTGGCGTTGACGATCGACTCGCCGGCCGCGGCGCGACGCCTCGCCTCCGCGTTCAGCGCGAAGATCGGGTCGTCGGCTCCGGCGGGGACGTCGCGGGCGAGGACGCGGTGGGGGTCGCTCATGGCGCGATCGTACGGCGGTCACCGGTCCGCCCGGCCGACCAACTAATTTCTTAGTATTCGACCCAACCGGGACCGGGCCGCCTCGTTCTCCTCCCCGGCGCCCGCGCGCCGCCCGAAGGAGGAGTCCCTTGCCGCGACGTCCGACGCCGACGCTCACCGAGGCCGAGCAGCGCCTGATGGAGGTGGTCTGGTCCCGCGGGAGCGCGACGGTCCAGGACGTGGTCGACGCGCTCTCCGGGCCGGACGCGCCGGTCTACAACACGGTCCTGACCACGCTCCGGATCCTCGAGCGGAAGGGGTACCTCCGCCACACCCAACGCGGCCGGGCGTTCGTCTACCACCCGCGGGTCGATCGGGCGCAGGCGCGACGCCGCGCGCTCGCCGACCTCGTGCGTCGGTTCTTCGGCGGATCGAACCGCGAGCTGGCGCTGGAGCTGTTCGAGGAGGGGGACGTCGACCTCGACGAACTCGAGGAGCTCCGCTCCGAGCTCGAACGGGACGAGGGGCGCGACGCGCCGCGCGGCGGGGGAGAGGACCGTTGATCGCGATGGTCGACGCGGTGGCGCGGACGTTCGCGGGGCTCGCGCTGTCGCTCCTCCTCGGCGGGGCGGTCGTCATCGGGCTGGCGCTCCTGGCGACGAGGCTGCCGTTCGCCCGGGACGCCGGGGCGCGGTGCTCGGTCTGGGTCGCGGCGATCGCGCTCGGACTCGGCGCGCCGGCGGTGCTCGGGCGCTTCGACCTCCGCCGGGCGGCGGACACGACGGCGGTCCGCATGCATGTCGACCTGGAGGACGAGGTCGTCGGCGTCGGGACCCGGCGTCGCATCGTCCGCGAGACGACGCCGCCGGCCCCGTCGCGGGGCGAGGCTCCGGGCACGCCGCGGGTCGTCGCGTGGCCCGTGGACGATCCCGTCGGTTTGCGCGCCGTCCTCGCGATCGCGGCGGTCTGGGCGGCGTTCGGAGCGGCCCGGCTGATCCGGCGGTTCCGCCTCCTCCTGCGCGACCGTCGCGAGGCCCTCCCGGCCGGAGCGGCGCTGGCGGCGCGCGTCCGTTCGCTCGCCCGCCGCGCCGGCGTGACGAGGCGTGTCGGGATCGCGGTCGTCGATCGGGTCGGCTCGCCGCGGCTCGTCCTCGGCGAGCGCCCGACCATCCTCCTCCCCCGGACGCTCGCGGACGCCCCGCCGAACGAGCTCGACGCGATCCTGCTCCACGAGCTCGCGCACGCCGCGCGGTACGACGACGTGCAGTGTCTGGCCGTGGAGTCCCTCCGCGCGCTCCTTCCGTTCGACCTGCCGCTCCGCCTCGCGGCGCGGCGGCTCGACGAGGACCGGGAGATCGCCTGCGACGACTTCGCGGCCCGCGCCCTCGGCAGCGGCCGGCCGCTGGCGCGCGCCCTCACCGCCGCCGCCCGGCCGGGCGCGCGGCGGCACGCGCCCGCGCCGCACGCGACCACGCCCCCCGGCCAGCGCGCCCGGCGGGTGCG
>JBICIB010000978.1:0-3172 GCA_043101415.1 Planctomycetota bacterium JB042
CGCACCTCGACGGGGCCCCCGTCGAGGAGGTCTCGGCGTTCGAGTCAGCGCTCGAGGCCGCCGCGAACGCGGTGGTCGGCCGACGGGTGGTGCGCGTCGACCGGCGCGGTACGAGGCTCGACCTGCCGCTCGACGTCCCGCCGGCGGGCGGGGCGCGGGACGGCGCGCGTCCCCGGCGGCGGTCGGAGGAGTCCGGCGCGTCGGCGAGCGTTCGCGCGTTCGGTGCGACCGGCCGGTCGGGCGTGGGCCTCACGGAGGTCGAGGGGGGCGGCGTCGCGGCGCGGTTCGGCCTGCGGAGCGGGGACGTCGTCGTCGCGGTCGACGGCGCGCCGGTCGCCGGCGCGGACGCCTTGCGACGGCGGATCGAGGGCGGCCGCCCCCGGGCGCTCACCGACGTGCGGGACGGGACCGAGATCGAGGTCCTCCTCCGCGGTCGCGCCGCGGGAGACGGCGCGAGCGCCGCCGCCGGGGCGGCGCGCCCCTGGATCGGCGTCGAGCTGACCCCGACGCCGTCGGGTCTCGAGGTGTCGGCGGTCCGTCCCGACAGCCCCGCGGCGCGCGCCGGCCTCCGCGTCGGAGACCGGCTGGTCGCGCTCGGCGACCGTCCGGTCTCCTCGGGGGACGCGCTCGCGGCCGCGATCGGGCGCCACCGGCCGGGAGACCGGATCGAGGTGTCGATCGAGCGGGACGGGGCGCGGCTCGGCCTCCCGGTCGTCCTCGGACGCCGGGACGGCTGACTCTCCTGTCTCGGCTCACGGGCAGAACGTGACCTGGAGTCCGTTCGAGCCCTGGACGTTGCCGCCGAACCCCGGATCCCGGATCGCGTACTGGAACGTCCGGGTCTGACCGATGAGCCCGGCGACGATCGGGACGCCGATCGAAGCCGCGCCGCCGGCGTCCGTGACGGTCCAGGTGCGGGTGAACGGCGAGCCGCCGACGAGGATCGTTCCCCACGGCTGCGCGGACGAAGCCTGCGCCGAGCCGGTGAACAGCACGGCGGAGGCGCCGGCCGGAGCGCCGGCGAGCGTGATGGCGAACTCGGTGTTCCCCGCCTTCGGGTCGCCGCCGACGTGGCCGATCTGCGCCGTCGCGCCGGTCGAGCCGATCTCTCCGACGCCGTAGGTCGTCGGGGCCGGGCAGGCCGTCCCCTGGCCGAGCAGCTCGACGTCGTCGATCGCGTGCCCGTCGGTCGGGATCGGGTAGTTGTCGCGCTGGCGGAAGATCACGCGGAGCGCGGTCGGGTTCAGCCCGTTCGCGACCACGGCCGCGCCGAGGTCGAGGGTGTACGTCGTCCAGGAGGACGGGCCGGCGTTGAACGACTGGAGGAGGACCTCGCTCGCGCCGTCGGAGAGGAAGACGCCGTCCTGCGGGTCGTCCTCGTCGCCGAACTCCTTGAACTGGAACCGGAGCGTCGCGGCGCCGGTCGGATCGAGCGCGAAGAAGAACGTCGCCTCGTTCGTCGCGTACGTCGCGTCCTGCGTCGACGCGAGGAGGAGCCCCGGCCCGCCGGACTGCGGAGAGGCGCCGCCGCTCTGGCCGGTCGTGAGGGCGCCGAGCCCCGTCGAACTCGTGAACGACCAGCTCCCGTCCGCGGGGAGCCCGCTCGCGAACGTCTGGAGGTACGGCGGCGTCACCGGGTTCGGCGCGAGGACCGTCACCGCGTCCGCGACCGTGCTGGAGGCGGTGCCGAACGCGTTCGAGACGGTGAGGGTCACGTCGTAGGAGCCGAGCGCGCCGTAGAGGAACGACGGGTTCGGCGACGTGCTGTCGGTCAGGCCGTCCCCGTCGAGGTCCCAGGCCCACGACGTCGGCACGCCGCCGGAGAGATCGGCGAACGAGACCGTCGAACCGGCGGCGACGATCGACGCGGCGAGCGTGAAGTCGGCCGCCGGCGGCCCCTGGGAGCAGTTCTGCGAGAACGCGGACTGCAGGGCGGGATGGGTGACCGTGGTGCCGGAGTTGTACCCGCCGGACGACGAGCAGCCGCCGTGGGTGTGGATGCCGACGGCCAGCCCGCTCGCCTCGTCGATCACCACCGAGCCGGAGTTCCCCCCGGTCGTGTCGACGGTGTAGCGGATCGCGGTGCCGCTCGACGAGTGGAACGGCCCGGTGTGGGTCTGGTTCGTCTGGTCGGACGTGCCGGTGTCGCTGCCGTACCCGGTGATCCGGGTGGTCTGGCCGGAGGTCGGGACGAACGTGGCGAGCTGGAAGAGACCGTGGAGGGCCGACGCCGACTGGCCGAGGTTGTTGGAGAAGAGGCGGGCGACGCCCCAGTCGTTCCCGACCCCGCCGCTGGTGAACGTGAGGGACCCCGCGTCGACCGGGAACTGGTCCTGGAGGGGGGGGTGGACCAGCGCGCCGCTCGGCAGCGACGGCGGGACGTTCACCTCGGCGACGTTCGCGTAGGTCGGCATGCAGTGCCCGGCCGAGAAGACGCAGTCGGACGTCGAGACGAGCCAGCCGGAGCAGGCGGACGTCCCGCTCCCGTTCAGCATGCGGACGCTCCGGTTGTCGGTGGACGGGATCCGGTCGTCGACCCCGCAGATCGAGGTCGGGAACGGCCCCCCGGTGCCGGCGAGGAGCCGGTCGAGGACGTACGAACCGCGCTCGCCCGGTCCGAGCCAGAGCTCGAGCGAGACCGCGTCGCCGTTCAGGAAGCCGGAGGTCGCGCCCCACTTCACGACCTCGGTCGGCGTCAGCACGTGCCTCTCGCCGTCGCGGAGGGAGGTGACGACGAGAGAGCCCTCGGCGCCGACGTCGATCTCGTCGAAGAAGAGGCGGAGCGACGCGGCGCCGGGCCGCGTGACGATCCGGCGGTCGACCGGTCGGGCGGTGGCCCAGTCGTTGGTGAACGTGCCGGAGGCGAGCCGGTGCCGCTCGACGGTCGCGAACGGGCCGGACTCCTGGGCGCGGGCCGCGGAGAGGGACGAGGCGAGTGCGACCGCGACGAGCGCGGCGGCAAACGGGGTGGGGAAGCGCATGAGGGTCCTCGAGTCGTCGGGAACGGACAGCGGGCGGGCTGGGCTCTGCGGATCGCGGAGAGGGTCCGGAGTGCCGGCGGACGCCGCGCACCCCGCGATCGCACTCCGGGATCCGGCGGCCCAGGGTAGCAGACGACCGGAGAACTCCCCGCGGAGATGAGGACGCCTCGTCGACCCGCGGTCCCGTCCGG
>JBICIB010000979.1:0-7572 GCA_043101415.1 Planctomycetota bacterium JB042
CGACGACGTGGAAGACGCCCCACGTCCGGCAGGCGTCGTCGAGCGCGACGAGCGTCGGCGGCGATCGGATGTCGGCGAGGGAGAGGACGGGGACGGCGGTCATGGGCGCGTCATCCTCCGACGACGATCCGGCGCTCGACGTCCACGTCGGCGAAGACCGTGATCGTCTCGGAGAAGACCTCCGCTTCGTGCGTGGGACTCCGAGGCGAGCCGTGGAGCGTGGTCACGGCGAGCTGATACCTTTCGTACCGGACCTCCGGAGCGGACGTCCCGTCGTCCGTCCACGACACGGAGACGGCGGGGAAACGATACGTCCCGGTCTCGTCGGTCTCGGTCCGGAAGCGCACCGGGCCGGCGTGGAGGCTCACCCTCGCCCGCGCGATCGGGCTTCCGTCGTCTCCCCAGGTCACGCGTCCGGAGACGGAGGTGAACGCCAGGTGGAGCGCGACCGAGCGGTCCTCCCCGTCGTCGAGCCGGAGTTCGAGGTCGCAGAGGGGGTCGTTCGGTTCGTTCGCGCCGCCGCGCCGCACGATCAGGCGCCCGTCCCCGGGCCCGACGACGCCGAAGTCGAACCCGCCGTCGTCGTCGACGGGTACGCGTTCCTTGCCTCGGGAAGCCCACTCGATCGTCAGCGGGCTCGGCGCGGCGACGGTCCCGTGGAGGTGCACGCGTCCGCGCAGCGCGGCTCCCGTCCGCACGTACCGCTCGAGGAACTCGATCGTCCGTTTCGTCGCGTCGGCGGCGTGGGGGACGGACCACCACCGGACTGCGTGGCCCTGGTCCGGGTAGAGCGCGAGCTGCGCGGTCCGCTCGAGGTGTTCGAGCGCGTTGAACAGCTTCTCGCTCTCCGACGACGGGACGCGACCGTCGCCGGCGCCGTGGACGAGGAGGAGCGGGCTCCGGATCCGGTCGGCGAGGTGGTACGGCGAGTTCCGGCGGTACCGCTCGGGGTCGTCCCACGGCGCCGCGCCCATCCGCCCCTGCCCCTCGATCGCCCACTTCACGTTGGTCGCGAACTCGTACGGGCCCATCCATGCGAACATGGCGGGGAGGTCGAAGAGCCCGGCGACGGCGACGCCGGCCCGGTAGCGGTGCGTGACGGAGAGGAGTCCGGCCGCGTTGTAGCCGCCGTACGAGGCGCCGACCACGGCCACCCGGTCGCCGTCGACCAGACCGAGCGCATGGGCGCGGTCGAGCTGCGACTCGAGGACGGCGACGAGGTCGCGGAGCGGTTCGCCCGCCGCGCCGACGGGGGAGAGCGGCGCGTCGACGTGGAGCACCGCGAAGCCGTGCGCGGCGAAGGCCGCCGCCGGCATCCCCGCCACGTGGCCGCCGCCGAAGGTCGAGGCCTCGGTCGAGAGGTCCAGGCCTCCGTACAGGTGTACGAGGCCCGGGGGACGCGCGTCGGGTTCGAGGTCCGGAGGGAGGAGCACGCCGGTCCGGACCGTCCGCGCCTCCCCCGCCGCGTCGACGATCGACGTCGTGAACGACCGAACGCGCGGGGCCGGTCGCGCGCGGAGCGCGGGGGCGAGGTCCGTGAGACGCTCCGCGTCGAACAGGGAGTCGGTCCAGCGGTGGAGGTCCGGCGGTCGGCCCGGGCCCGCCAGCGCCACGACGAGGAACCGGTGGTCGCGCGGGGCGGACGTGGGACCGACGACGCACCGTCCCCGCTCGGTCCAGGCGAACGCGCCGGTCGCCGTCTCGATCTCGCCGACCAGCGTCTCGCCGGTCCGGTCGTCGAGTCCGAGGACGCGGAACCGATCTCCCTCCGGTTGCCAGAGCGTCGGGCCGCCGATCGAGACGAGCGCGGTGACGCGAGTCCCGATCGGCGCGTCGACTCTCACCGGCGAGTCGTCCGCCCCGGGATCGGTCGCCACGATCGAGAGGGCGGACACGCCGGTCTCCGGTCGACTCGAGAACGCGTCGTCCTCGATTCCGACGACGACCGAGGCGCCGTCGCGTGTGAACGCGAGGAGGTTCGGGGTGAAGGAGCCCTCGGCGAGGAGTCGCGAGGTCCAGGAGCCCCCCTCGCCCGGTTCGAGCGCCCGAAGGGAGTCGCCGAGCACGTACGCGAGGCGGTCCGCCGTCGGGTGCCAGGCGATCTCGTCCGGCGCGTCGTCGAGGCCGCGGTGGAGCGAGGAGGCGACCGTGGCGGACACGCCGTCCACGCTCCGGAGCTCCTCGCCGCTCGCCGCGTCGAACACCGTGACGCGAACGTCGTCCGTGTCCAGCCACACGCTGGCCGCCGCGAGCGCGCGACCGGACGGAGAGGCGACGATCCTACTCGGAGCGAACCGTCCCCATCCGCCGAGCGGCCGGACCTCGCCCTCCGGGCGGAGGCGGACGCGGCACCAACGGCGATCCGTTTCGATCGGATCGCGGCTCCACCACGAGGACCAGGTCTGCCGGAGCTCCTCCCGCCCGGCGGCGAGGACCCGGACATCGCCGTCCCGCTCCGACGCGGACTCGTCGTCGAGGCCCGGCAGCGCGTTCCAGACCTGCTCCGCCGAGAGGTGGACCCAGAGCTCGTCGTCGGACGCCCAGCGCGGCGGGTCGCCCCGCGGATCGGCGAGGGCGCCCCCGACCGCGTGGACCTGGCCCTCCAAGGAAACGCAGAGCCGCGGCGCCCCCGTTCCGTCCGCCACGAACGCGATCGCCCGGCCATCCGGCGACCAGCTCGGCGCGACGGCGTTCTCGTCCGTCGCTCCGACTTCGATCTCCTCGCCGCTCTCGAGTTCGAGGCATCGGAGACGGCTTCCTCGAAACTCGTACGGGATCGCGTCCCGATCGAGAGAGGCGAGGTCCGGTCCGGCCCCCTCGGCCGGCGGCGTCCGGACGACGTACGCCACGCGGCCTCCGTCCGGGTCGACGGCGACCTCCGTGATCTCCGGGACCCGGAGCAGCCGTTCGATCGTCGCCCCCTCGATCGGGTCGGGCGCGTCGTCCTGGGCCGCCGCCACGGCCGCGACGGCCAGGAGCGGCGCGGCGAACCGGGCCGAGCAGAGCGACATCCGAGCCTCCGGAGGGGCGGCGAGCCGTCGATCGTAGCGGCTCGCGCGCTGCGCCGGGGGGTGCCGCCCGCGTCGGGCCGCGTCAGAGCGCCCGCGCGTGTTGCCGGATCGTCTCGACGTGCGTCTTGTGCCGCGGGAGGAGCTTCTCGCGGAGCAGGCGGCGCGACGCTCCGGGGAGCCGGTCGTCCTCGAGCGCCTTCTCGTACAGGCGGACGCCGAGCTCCTCGCCCTCGCGGAGGGCGCGGAGGGCGGCGCCGTCGCCGAGGAGCGTCGCCGTCCCCTCGATCGCCTTCACGAACGTCCCCCAGGCGCCGGAGTCGGTCGGCGGGTCGGCGGAGAGGGCGTGGACCTCGCGGCGGAGGGTGTTCGTGGCGTCGATGTGATTCCGCTTCAACACCTCGAGGGTGTCGGCGGCGGTCGGCTCGTCGACCTTGTCGAGCGCCTGCACGTACGTCTCGATCGCGGAGATCTCGCCGCGGATCAGCGTGCTCATGCGTTCGACCGCGGCCGGCCGCAGGACCGCGTCGCCCTCCGCGTCCGCGTCGGTCCCGTTCGCGGCGGGCGCCGGACGGAGCGTGAAGACGGTGATCGGGAGGTCCGAACCGCGGAAGACGGTCTCCGACGTGCTGCCGGACAGGAGGCGCGAGAGCCCCGACCGCCCGTGCGAGGCGACGCAGAGGAGGTCGACGCCGCGCCGCGCGGACTCCTCGCGCAGCGCCTCTTCGACCGAGTCCCCGGCGACGACCGCGGTCCCGACCGGCCCGCCCGGAAGCCGTCGCACGAGTCGGGTCAACCGGTCCTCGACCCGATCGCGCCGGTGGGGGGCGCTCTCCGGCGGGCGGAGGACGTGGATCAGGGTCACGTGCGCCCCGAGGCGTCGCGCGAACGCGAGGATCGGCGTGACGTCCGGGTCCGCCTCGTCCTCCGGCAGGTCGATGGCGATGCCGACGTGCGGGCGCTCCGGCAGCGTCGACTCCCGATCCGCGGAGAACACGACCACGGGGCGGTCGGTCCGGCGCTGGAGGGACGCGGCGACGCTCCGCTGCAGCAGCCGCGACAGCCCGCCGCCCGCGGTCGACGCGAGCGCGATCAGCGGGGCGTCGAGCGAGTCGGCGCGGTCGGCGAGGGCGGCGCTCGGCGAAGTGCCGGTCGCGATCTCGCCGGTCACGACCACGTCGGCGAGGGCCGCCACCGACCGGGAGACCTCTCCGTCCATCGTCCGCCTCAACTCCTCGATCAGGCGTTCCTCGTCGACGCCGGTCGGGGTCGCGGGGACGCCGAGCGCCGGCGAGACCGCGGCGGCCGCGACCGGGACGACGACGTGCACCAGGTGGAGGTCGGCCTCGAGGCGGCGCGCCAGCTCGGCGGCGGGCGCGTACGCGGAGCGGGCCTCCGTCGAGAAGTCGGTGGCGACGAGCACCGGCCCGCGGCCCTCCCGCTCGTCCCGCGCCCCGGCGTCGTCCCGCCCGCCGGCCGCGAACCGCCACGCGGCGTCGAGCTCGTCCGGCCCGAAGAAGCGGATGCGATCGGCGCCGAAGATCGGCCGCGCCCACTCGGTCACGGTCCGCTGCCACCGTTCGTCGCCGACGACGGCGCACCGTTCGACGTCCCGCGCGTGGCGGACGTCGAACCGGACCTCGTCGAGGATCGCCCGCGGCTCGACGCCTTCGAGCTCGCGCAGGTCGACCACGGCGCGCACGCCGCCCGACCGTTCGATCTGGTCGAGCAGGAGAGGGATCATCCTCTCGTGGTCGTCGTGCGACAGTCGTCGCGAGACCCGGAATCCGAGGACGCCCGGTTCCCGCGGGTCGAGGAGGGTCAGCATGGTCGGCTCCTTTCGCGATCTCGACGCGCGCGCGGCCTCGCGCGCGCTCTCGCGGATCGGCGCAAGGGGCATGCCGTCGATGCGGGGGTCCCACGCGGCGCGCGGGGGGGCGTGCGCGGCCGTCGAGCCGGACGTTTGTAGAAACGGCGCGCCGGTCGGGGAGGCGCGCCGATGCCCCGCGTGCGCACGGCGGGATCCGACCGAGGATCCGACTGAGGATTCGGTGGCGGTTCGGCCGATCGTGTTCCTCGGGCCGCCGCGAGCGCGGAGCGCCCGCGACCGACGAGGAGCGCGCCATGGACCCGCAGAACCGGAAGCTCGTCCTGATGTTCGGCGCCGCCCTGCTGATCGGCGGCGTCGTCTCCCTCCAGACCGGGGTCACGTACTTCCGCGGCACGATCTCCCGCGACGAGAGCCCCCGCGACTTCTGGACCAGCGTCGCCTGTCTCTTCGCGCTCGGGATCTTCCTCGCCGTCGGCGGACTCGTGGCGCCCTGAGGGGGCCGCTCCCGACGGTCGCCCGCGGCCTACAGCTCGACGCGGAGGCCGTTCGACGCGCAGAACCCCGACGGGGCCGATACGTCGACGACGAACGCCTGCGTGGCCGTCACCCCCGTCGGCGTGCCGGGCGGGACCACGAGGTCGAGCTGCAGCGCGCCGTCCCCCGGGCCGCCGCCGGAGAGCGCGAGCGGGCCGACGAGGCGGAGCGGGCCGCCGACGTGGAGGACGCAGCCGCTCCCGAGCGGCACGCCGGTCCCCGGGGTGCCGACGACCAGGAACGAGGCTCCTCCGCCGAGCCCGCGTTCGATCGAGAGCCGGACCGACCCGCCCGGCGCCGGGCAGCCCGCGAGCCGGAGGCCCGGCACGAACCCGCCCGTCCCCGGGCAGCCCTGACCCTGGTAGGCGATCTCGTCGGAGTGATCGAACAGGTAGACCGCGCCGGTCGAGACGCCGCCGGTCGGGGCGTGGCGCGCACCCACCGCGACGTACGGGCCGGAGACCGCGACCGAGTGGCCGAAGTCGTCGGACGCGGTGGCGTCCGAAGCGCGGAGCATGCCGGCCCCCTTCCATCCGGACGGACCGCGGCGGAAGACGTACGCCGCGCCGGCGTTCGAGGCCGCGGTGTCGTCGCCCCGCGCCCCGACGATCAGGACGTCCCCGTCGACGTCGACGTCGGTGCCGAACAGGAGGTTCGGCGACGGGACCGGCGGGCGGAGCACGTCGCGCTCGACCCAGGCTCCGGACGGCTCGCGTTCGAAGACGAAGACCGCTCCGTCGCGAGGGACGTCGATGCTCGCCAGCGGCGCCGCCACGACCGCCGTGTCGCCGTCGATCGCGACGTAGATCCCCGCCTGCCAGTCGACGCCGCCGATCGAAGGGACGAGCTTCGCGGCCGGCTGGAACGTCCCCGACCGCTCGAAGACGTACGCCACGCCGGAGTTCGCCCCCTGCTCGTCTCGCAGCGGCGCGCCGACGAGGGCGCGATCCCCGGAGAGGTCGACCGACTGCCCGAACCGGTCGTCGATCTGCGCGTCCGGCGCGGTCAGCAAGGCCGACTCCTGGTACAGGCCGAGCGTCCGGTCGAGCACGTACACGGTCCCCGCGTCGGGGCCGCCGTCGTCGTCGAACGGCGCGCCGATCAGCGCGGTGTCCCCGTCGATCGCCACGCCGTCGCCGAAGAAGTCGTTCGCCTTCTGGTCGTTGGCGGCGATCTTCTGCAGCTCGACCCAGCTCCCGGCGACGCGCTCGAACACGTACGCGTTCCCGCCGCCGTACCCCGGATCGTTGTTGTACCGGACGCCGACGATCACGCGCGTCCCGTCGGTGTCGACCGCCGATCCGAACCGGTCGTTCGTCGCGATGTCGCTCGAGGTGAGGAACGCCGCCTCCACCCAAGCGCTGCCGCTCCGCTCGAACACGTACGCCGCCCCCGAGTCCTGCCCGACCCCGTCGTGGAACTGCGCCCCGACCACGAGCAGATCCCCCGAGATCGCGGTGACGTCCCCGAACTTGTCGACCGCCCCCCCGTTCGAGGACCCCACCTTCGGCCCGGTGCACTGGGCCGCGGCGTCGAACGAGAGGACGGAGACGAGGGCGAGAACGGCGACGGGAACGCGGGAGAGCGCTTCCATGGGGCCTCCAGGGAGTGAGGGGGAGAGAGCGGAGAGAGCGGAGCGCCGGCCCGATCCGACGCAAGGAGCCGAGAGGGTCTACGCGATGGACGGTGGCAAGTAACGGGGAGGGGAGCAGGGGAGAGCAGGAGAGAGCAGGGGAGAGCAAGGGAGAGGCCGCTGGCGCGGAGCGGGGGCGTCGGCGCGGGTTCTCGGGGTTCGCCGTGGCGGAGGCGGCGCCTGCTGCGGACGGCTCGATCCGGGCACCTCCACGTTCACGTGGTCCCGCGAGCCAGCCCATCCATCGGTCCTCTCCTTGTTCCCCCGTACCCCACCCCGGAATCGGGTGAGGAAGTCCGAAGCGGGCAAGGCGGGGCCGGAGAAGGGATGAGGCTCCGAGAGCGACCCCGCGCGGTTTCGAGTCGCGCTGCGGGGTCGCTCTCGGAGCCTCGTCCCTCCTCCGGCCCCGCCTCGCCCGCTCCGGACTTCCTAGGAAGAAACAAAACGCCGCGATCGACGATGCTCCCGAGCGGACCCCGTTCTTAAGTCGCGTCCCCGGAGTCCATTACTTCCGTTTCATGCGCTGCGGGTCTACGGAGTAGGTGCCGAACTCACCCGATTCCGGG
>JBICIB010000980.1:0-2750 GCA_043101415.1 Planctomycetota bacterium JB042
GAGCCGCTCCACGGCGGCCCGCGAGCGGTCGAGCTCGTCCAGGAGCCCGCGCGAACGGTCCGTGTCGCCGGACTCGGAGAGGAGCTCCTCGGCCCGGACGAGCACGCCGTCGGGGAGGCCGAGCCCCCGGGCGATCTTGAGCGCGTTCGAGGCGCCGGGGATGCCGAGGAGGAGCCGGTAGGTCGGGCGGAGGCTCTCCGGGTCGAACTGCATCGACGCGTTCGCCGCCCGGGGGTTCCGCCCGGCGAACTCCTTCAACCGGCCGAGGTGCGTCGTCACCACCCCGCGGAGCCTGCGATCGAGGAGGTGCTCGAGCAGCGCCGTCGACAGCGCCTCCCCCTCCAACGGGTCGGTCCCGGAGCCGAGCTCGTCGAGCAGGACGAGCGCCCCGGGGGCGGCCGAGGAGAGGACGGTCGCGATCCGCCGGACGTGGGCCGAGAAGGTCGAGAGCGACTGCATCAGGTCCTGCTCGTCGCCGACGTCCGCGAACACCCCCGGGAACCACGGCACGACGGCGCCGCTCGCCGCGGGGACGAACGATCCGCACCGCGCGAGGAGCGCCACGAGTCCGACGGCCTTCAGGGTGACCGTCTTCCCGCCGGTGTTCGGGCCGGTCACGACGAGGAGATCGAACGCGTCGCCGAGCCGGAGCGAGAACGGGGTCACCGCCGCGTGCACCGCCTCGACCGCCGCCTCCTCGCCGAGCCTGTCGCGCGCCATCGCCAGCAGGAGCGGGTGGCGGACCTCGTCGATCGCGAGCGGACTCCCGCTCTCGACCAGCTCCGGCTCGACCAGCCCGAGATCCCGAGCCGCCGCGCCCCGGGCGCAGGCGGCGTCGAACCGCGCCAACGCCGCCGTCGCCGCGACCAGCTCGTCCTCCAGGTCGAGGAGGCGCCGGGTGAACTCCCAGAGGATGCGGCCGACCTCCCGCTCCTCGTCGTGGACGAGGTCGCGCAGCTCGGCCTGCTCGTCGACGACCGCCTCGGGCTCGACGTACGCGGTCTCGCCGGAGGCGGAGCGGTCGTGGTAGATCCCCTTCACCTGCCCCCGCGACCCGATCTTCACCGCGAGCACGAAGCGGCCGTCGCGGATCGTCGGGTGGGTCGAACGGAGGAGCGTCCGGACGTCGGGGCGCTTCGCGATCCGCTCGATCTCCTGGCGAACGGCCTCCTTCTTCTCCGCGATCTCGAGCCGGAGCGCCCGGAGCCGCGGGGTGGCGGAGTCGAGGAGGAGTCCGCGCTCGTCGACCGCGAGCTCGAGGTCGCGGACGAGCGGACCGACGTCCGGGATCCTCCGGCCGAGCGCGCGGAGCGCCGGCAGGTCGTCCAGGGCGGCGAGGGTCGCCCGCAGGTCGCGCGCCTGGCGGAGGAAGCGGAACTGGACCGCCAGCTCGCGCGCGAGGAGCGGCGTGCCGTGCTCGCGCGCGTGGGCGACGAGCGCGAGGCCGTCGGCCGGGACCCCGAGCCGGGGGGACGCGCCCCGATCGTCGAGCGCGAGCGCCTCCTTCGTCTCCGCGAGGAGGGCCCGCCCTTCCTCGAGCGTCGCCGCCGGACGCATCGTCCGCGCGAGGGCCCGCCCGGCGTCGAGCCGCGCGTGCCCCTCGACCACGCGGTTCCACGCGTCGAGCTCGAGCAGGCGGAACGCGTCGTCGTCGATCTTCTCGGTCACGATCTCCTCGCACGGAGCCGGGGCGGGCCGACAGCGGACGGGAAGCGGCCCCGTCCGTCAACCGCCCGCCGAAGATCCGTCGCGGCGTCGGCGGCGCTCGTCGGCCGCGCGCGGGGCCCTCGCCCGGCCCGGCTGGTGTCCGGCCTCCGCGACCGATACGATCTCCCGATTCGACCCCGGGGCGACCTCATGATCCACGATTCGATCGCCAGCACCATCGGCCACACGCCGATCGTCCGGCTGCAGAAGCTCACCAGCGGCCTCCGCTGCACCGTGGCCGCCAAGCTCGAGTACCTGAACCCCGGCGGCAGCGTGAAGGACCGGATCGGCCCGGGGATGATCGAGGAGGCGGAGCGGCAGGGGCTCCTGCGCCCGGGCGGCACGGTGGTCGAAGCGACCTCCGGCAACACCGGCGTCGGGCTCGCGCGCGCCGCGGTCGCCAAGGGGTACAAGATGATCTTCACCATGCCGGACAAGATGAGCCAGGAGAAGATCGACCTCCTGAAGGCGTTCGGCGCGAAGGTGATCGTGACGCCGACCGCGGTCGACTCCGACGATCCGCGCTCCTACTACTCGGTGGCGAAGCGCCTGGCGAAGGAGATCCCCGGCGCGTTCTACCCGAACCAGTTCGCGAACCCCGTCAACCCGCAGAGCCACTACGCCACGACCGGCCCCGAGATCTGGGAGCAGACCGAGGGGAAGATCGACTTCCTGGTCGGCGGGATGGGGACCGGCGGCACGATCGCGGGGTGCGGGCGGTACCTGAAGGAGCGGAACCCGGACGTGAAGGTCGTCGCCGCCGATCCGGAGGGGTCGATCTACGCCAGCGTCGTCAAGACCGGCCAGCCGGGCGACTTCCACTCGTACAAGGTCGAGGGGATCGGCGAGGACATCATCCCCGCGACCTCCGATCTGAGCGTCGTGGACGACGTCGTCACCGTCGGCGACAAGGCGTCGTTCAACATGGCGCGCCGGCTCGCCCGGGAGGAGGGGCTCTTCGTCGGCGGCTCGTCCGGCTCGGCGGTCGTCGCCGCGTTGGAGGTCGCGCAGGACCTCCCCGCCGACAAGCTGGTCGTCGTGAT
>JBICIB010000981.1:0-10680 GCA_043101415.1 Planctomycetota bacterium JB042
GGGGGGTGGGGGGGGGGGGGGCGGGGGGGGGGGGGTCGCGTGCACCGGAAGGAGGTTCGGGGGCCCGACGTCGACGAGAGGAAGAAGGGCGGGAGGACCACGCGTTCGCGCTCGTCCCGCGATCGACCCGAGCCCTCCGCGTCAGCGCCCCCCAGCTCCCAGCCCCCAGCCCCCTACCACTCCACCTCGTCCTTCAGATGCCTCGTCATCAGGTCCCGCACCGCGCTTCCCGGGTCCTTCCCCTCGAACAGGATCGCGTGGACCTCGGCGCAGATCGGCATCTCGACGCCGGTCTTCTCCGAGAGGCGCATGACCGCCTTCGAGGTCCGGACGCCCTCGGCGACCTGCTGCATCGAGGCGAGGATGTCGTCGAGGCGCTCGCCGCGGCCGAGGCGCCAGCCGACGAGTCGGTTGCGGCCGTGCTCGGAGGTGCAGGACGTGATCAGGTCGCCGATCCCCGACAGCCCGAAGAACGTCACGCGCTGGCCGCCGAGCGCCTCGCCCAGCCGGCTCATCTCGACGATGCCGCGCGTCAGCAGCGCCGCCTTGGTGTTGTCGCCGAACCCGAGGCCGTCGACGATGCCGCCGGCGATCGAGATGACGTTCTTCAGCGCGCCGCCCAGCTCGACCCCGATCGCGTCGTTGTGCGTGTAGACCCGGAACCGGTCGGTCGCGAGCAGGTCCTGCACCCGCCGCGCGAGCCCCATGTCCTTCGACCCCGCGACGACCGTCGTCGGCATCCGGCGCGACACCTCCTCGGCGTGGCTCGGCCCGGAGACGACGACCGTCGGCGCGTCCTGCCCGAGCGTCTGCTTGATGATCTCCGTCGGCCGCAGCAGCGACTCGGTGTCGATCCCCTTCGTCGCCGAGACGATCGCCTGCCCGGCGTAGTGCGGCTTCACCTTCTCGTGCACCGCGGCGAGGAACTGCGTCGGGATCACCGAGAAGAGGATCTCGCAGTCGCCGACCGCCGCCGCCAGGTCGGACCCCACGGAGATCGCGGGCGGGATCTCGACCCCCGGCAGGAAGCGCGGGTTCCGCCGCGACTCCTCCATCTCGGCCGCGTACCCCGCGTCGTGGCTCCAGAGCTCGACGTCGCATCCGTGGTCGGAGAGGACGATCGCCAGGGCGGTCCCCCACCCTCCGTCGCCGAGGACGGTCACTCGCTCGCTCATCGCGTCTGCCTTTCGGTCTTGGCGCCGATCCGGAGCTCCTCGCCCCGCCGCAGTCTGCCGATGTTGGCGCGATGCAGGTAGAGGATCAACAGGGCGAGCACGATCGAGAGGCCGGTCACCAGCCGCCGCTCGCCGAACGCCGCCTCGGGACCGACCCAGGCGACGAAGATCGCCGGGAAGAGGATCGCGGCGACCATCGACGCCACCGACACGTAGCGGGAGACCCGGAGCACGCCGTACCACGCCAGGAGCGCCAGGAGCGCCGCCGGCCAGCAGAGCCCCGCGCACATCCCGGCCGACGTCGCGACCCCCTTCCCCCCCTTGAACCGGAGCCAAACCGGGAAGACGTGGCCGACGATCGCCGCCGTCCCGAGCAGGAGCGCCGTGGCGTCGGGCGAGAGCGGCGTCCGCCCCGACTCGACCAGCACCCGCGCGAAGAGGAACGCCGGCACGAACCCCTTCAGGCAGTCGAACAGGAAGACGCCGATCCCCCACGCCTTCCCGCACGCGCGGACGACGTTGGTGGCGCCGACGTTCCCGCTGCCGACGGCCCGCAGGTCGATCCCCTTCGCCCGGGCCACCAGGAACGCGGCCGGGACGGAGCCGAGGAGGTACGACGCGACGAGGGCGAGGAGGAGCGGAAGCACGGATCCGGTTCGACGTTTCGGCGGCGGACGCGAAGCCCGCGAGTCTAAGGGTTCCGGGCCGGGCGGCGCCAGCGCCGTCTCCCCCGCGCCCCGCCGCCCCCGCGCCCCCGTCGGCCCCTTCGCAAGAACGGTCGGGTCCGCCCCGCGCCCCGGCCGTATCGTGCGCGCATGGACACGAAGACGGACGACGTCGACGTCGCGGTCCGCCGCGCCCTCCGGTTCCTCCAGGAGCACCTCGACGACGAGCTCCGCCTCGACGACCTCGCCGAGGTCGCCGGGTACTCGCCGTTCCACTTCCACCGCCTCTTCCGCGCCCGGGTCGGCGAACCGGTCCACGGGCACGTCAAGCGTCTCCGCATGGAGCGCGCCGCCCGCCGCCTCCGCGACACGGCCGACGCGGTGCTCGACGTCGCCCTCGCGTCCGGCTTCCGGAGCGGCGAGGGGTTCGCGCGCGCGTTCAAGGCGTGGTACGGCGCGACGCCGTCCGCCTTCCGCGACGAGCACCGCCGCGACGTCCGGCTCGACGCGCCGACCGGCGTCCACGCCCCCGGCGACGGCGGAGAGGACGGCTACTCCCCGCCGCCCCCCGCCGACGGCCCGCCGTTCCGCGTCGCGACGCTCCCCCCGCGCCGCGTCGCGTGCGTCCGCCACGTCGGCCCGTACGACGCGTGCGGCCCCGCGTTCGAGCGGCTGATGGCGTGGGCCCGCCCGCGCGGGTTCGTCGGCGCGGTGGCCGAGATCGTCGGGATCCCGTGGGACGACCCGAGCTGGACCGCGCCCGAGCGGCTCCGGTACGACGCGGCGATCGTCCTCCCCGACGACGCCGACCCGGACGTCGGCGACGGGATCGACCTCGCCGACCTCGCCGGCGGCCCGCACGTCGCGACGTACCACGCGGGTCCGTACGAGACGCTCGGCGCGACGTACGACCGCCTGTTCGGGCACGGCCTCCCGTCCCTCGGCCGGACGCCCCGCGAAGCGCCGTGCGTCGAGCGGTACCTGAACGATCCGCGGACGACGAAGCCGGCCGAGCTGTTCACCGAGGTCCGCGTCCCCGTCGCGTGACGGCGCCGCCCCGCGCCGCGCCGATCATCCGTCGCGCAGGTCGATCTCGAGCGTCGTCTCCTCCCCCTCGACCACCGTCACGTCGCGCTCGGCGCGGACCGTCCCCTCCCCGTCCGCCGGGGCCTCCCCGTCCGTCGCGACGACGCGCAGGCGATGCGGCCCCGGCCAGAGCGACACGTCGAACCGCCCGTCCGCCGCGACGCGCGCCTCCGCGGCCGGCTCTCCCGCCCGCGCCGACGCCGCCACGACCCAGAGCGCGCCGTCGCCCTCCGCGCCGCTCCGCACCCTCCCCGCGACCCGCCCCGGCCGGCGCAGGACGATCGTCCGGACGTCGAACGCCGCGAAGTCGGCGAGCGCCACGACCTCGGTCCGGTACGCCGGATGTTCGATCCGGACGATCCCCGGCGTGCCGGCCGGCAGCCCGTCCAACGCGAACCTCCCGTCGTCGTCGGCCCGCGCGTCGCGGCCCCAGGACCATCGCTCCGGCGACGCGCGCGCGTGCGCGCCGTCGATCGGACGCCCGGACGAATCGACCACGCGCCCCTCGACCCGGACGCCGTCCGTCGCCCGGAGCGTCCCGAGGTCGCGTCGCTCTCCCGGCGCCAGCACGAGATCCGGGAAGCACCACGGCGCGCCGGACCGCGGGACCAGCATCAGGTCGATCGCCCGCGCGACCCGCGCGAAACGGAGTTCGAACCGGCCGCCCTCGCCGAGCGTCACGTCCGCCGTCCGGGCGAGCGGCCCGACCTCGACGCGCGCCTCGAGACCGACGTCGATCGAAGGGGGCGCGATCCGGCCCGCGACCGTCGCGGCGGGCCGGAGCGTCCGCTCGAGCGGCGGCCCGCCCGGCCGCACCGACGAGACCTCGAGGGAGGACCACGCCGCGTCGAAACCGCGCTCCCCGAACCCCTCGAACTCGCCGATCCGCAGCCGCCCGGGCCGGTCCGGCAGCCCCTCGAACCGGAACGTGCCGTCCTCGCCCGTCTCGGTCCGCGCCCTCGGGACGGCGCGGAGCGCCTCCACGTCCTCGATCTCCTCGACCCCGTCGAACTCCTCCGGCCCCGGCGCCGCGTCCTCGGAGAGGCAGAACTCGACCGGCTCGCCGACGACCGGCGCGCCGTCCGGACCGACGACCCGTCCCTCGAGCGCCCACCCGTCCGCGACACGCACGTCGACCTCCGTCGCGCGCCCCTCGAGGACGACGACGTCCCGCACCTCGGGGAACCTCGGCCCGGCGTGGACCGTCAGCACGTACGCGCCGGGCGCCAGCGGCGCGGTCACGAACGCACCGTCCTTCACGTCGCACCGGCGGTCCCACATCGGCTCGCCCGTGAACGGCGAGAGCGGCGCGCGCCGCCGCCGATCCGAGAGCTCGATCCGCGCGTCCGTCACCGGCGCTCCGTCGGCGCCGAAGACCCGCACGACGACGCGCGAGAGGACGGGGCGCAGCACGAGCTCCGGGTGCGCGATCGACGTCTCCGTCGGCCCGACCCGGAACGCCGCCCCGCGCGCCACGCCGACGCCCTCCTTCGACGCCAGCACCGCCCCCTCGAACCCCGGCGCGACCCCCGCGATCGAGAAGCGCCCCGACCGGTCGGTCCGCGCCCCCGCGACCCGGTCCTGCCGCCGCGTTCGCGCGGCGCCGCGAAGGAAGACGTCCGCCCCCCGCACCGCTCGCCCGGCCTCGTCCCGGACGAGCCCCTCGATCGTCGCCCCGCGCGCGAGCGACACCACGAGTTCCCCCTCCCCTCCCCACCGCCGCTCGTCGACCCGCGCCGGCAGGAACCCGTCCGCCGCGACCTCGACCACGCACGCCCGGCCGATCGGCACCCCGTCGACCGCGAACCGCCCGTCCTCGCCCGTGACGACCCCCTCGATCCGCCCCGGCGCGTCCCCCACCGTCCGGACCGACACCGACGCCCCCGCCACCGGCCGCCCGTCCGCCGCGTCCCGCACGAGTCCGTCCAGCGGCACCCCCCGCTCGAGCGCCACCACGATCCGCTCCTCGTCCCCCCGGACCGGCCGTTCCCGCCGGAGCGCCCCCCGCCGCGTCACCTCCAAAGAGAGATCCGGATGCCGCGGCAACCCCGCCAGCCGCGCCTCCCCGCGCGCGTCGGTCTCCGCGACGAGTACGGCGTCTCCCCCCCACCCCGTGCGCACGACCGCCCGCGCCCCCGCCAGCGGCGCCACCGTCTCCGAGTCGACGACCCGCAGCAGGACGACCCGCCCGCCCTCCGCGACCGGCGCCAGGGCCGCCCCCTCCGCGCCCGCCGACGAGGGCTCCGCCGTCCCGCCGACGAACCGCCAGGCGAGCGCGGCGACCAGGAGGAGCAAGGCGAGGACCACGAGCGGTCGCGACATCGACGTCATCCTACGCGGTCCATTGGGAGCTCGGAGCTGGGGACGAACGCCGGCGCCCGCAGGCGTGTCCGACACCGGTTGAAGGCCACGGTGAGTGGGGTGGGGTCAGACCCCACTACGCGCAAGTCGTGGGGTCTGACGCCGGACGGAGACGCCGTCCGCGTGGGCGGAGGCACGGGGAGAGCGGCGGACGGACGTCGGCGCCCGCAACGTCCTCCGACGCCGCCGCGCGCAACGTCGGTGTCCGACACCGTTTGAAGGCCACGGTGAGTGGGGTGGGGTCAGACCCCACCACGCGCGCGTCGTGGGGTCTGACGCCGGACGGAGACGGACGCCCGATCCGGACATCGATCGTGAGCGTGGAGGTGCCCGACCCCGCCGCGTTCACGTGTTCCCGCACGTCGACCATTCATGGGTCCTCTCCGAACTCCCCCTCACCCCATCCGGGATTCGGGTGAGTTCGGCACCTACTCCGTAGACCCGCAGCGCATGAAACGGGAGTAATGGACTCCGGGGACGCGACTTAAGAACGCGGGCCGCTCGGGAGCATCGTCGTTCGCGGCGCCTTGTTTCTTCCTAGGAATCCGAAGCGGGCGAGGCGGGGCTGGAGAAGGGACGAGGCTCCGAGAGCGACCCCGCAGCGCGACTCGTCCCTTCGCGGAGACCCCACCGGACGCATCGCGCGAGGACGTGAGCGGGTCGGAGAGCTCGTCCGTTCTCCGGCGCCCGCCGTGGCGAACGCGCAGACCATTCCCGAACGCGTTCCTCGCTCCGCGCGCAGCGGCCTACACTTCTCCGCCATGCGCATCGGCGTCGACACCGGCGGCACCTTCACCGACTTCGTCTTCCTCGACGGCAAGTCGATCCACCTCGCCAAGATCCCGTCCACCCCTCGCGACCCCGGCGAGGCGATCACCGCCGGCCTCGACGCGCACCGCCCCGCCGCCGCGCCCGGCCGCCCCGACTCCGGCGCCGTCCTCGTCCACGGCACGACCGTCGCCACCAACGCCCTCCTCCAGCGCCGCCTCGCCCGCGTCACGTTCGTCACGAACCGCGGCCTCGAGGACGTCCTCGAGATCGGCCGCCAGGCGCGCCCCCGCCTCTACGCGCTCGCGCCGGAGAAACCGGCGCCGCTGGTGCCGCGCGCCCGCCGGATCGGCCTCGACGAACGCCGCGACGCCGCGGGGCGGGAGGTCGTCCGCCCGAGCGACGACGACCTCGACGCGCTGGCCGAGCGCGTGGCGCGGACGAAGCCGGACGTGATCGCGGTCGGGCTCCTGCACTCCTACCTCGACGGGCGGTCCGAGCGGCGCGTCGGGCGGCGTCTGAAGCGGCTCGGCGTGCCGGTGGTCCTCTCGTCGGACGTCGCGCCGGAGGTCCGCGAGTTCGAGCGATCCTCGACGACGGTCGCGAACGCGGCGCTCCTGCCGGGCGTCGCGGCGTACCTCGACCGCCTCGCCGCCGCGCTCCGCCGCCGCGGCCGGACGAAGCTGTTCGTCTTCCAGTCGAACGGCGGGATGGCGCACGCGGCCGGCGCGGCGCGGAACCCGGTCCGCCTCGTCCTCTCCGGCCCCGCCGGCGGCGCGGTCGCGGCGGCGGCGATCGCCCGCGCCGCGAAGCTCGGCCCGACGATGACGCTCGACATGGGCGGGACGTCGACCGACGTCGCCCTCCTCGACGGGGCGCCGACCCGGCGCGGCGAGGTCGAGTTCGACGGCCTCCCGCTCCTCGTCCCGTCGCTCGACATCCGCTCGGTCGGCGCCGGCGGCGGGTCGATCGCGACGGTCGACGGGGCCGGGCTGCTGCGGGTCGGGCCGCGCTCGGCCGGTTCGGACCCGGGCCCGGCGTGCTACGGCCGCTCCGACCTGCCGACGGTGACCGACGCGCACCTCGTCCTCGGCCGGCTGCCGGAGACGCTCGCCGGCGGTCTGGCCCTCGATCGCGGCCGCGCGCACGCGGCCCTCTCGAAGCTCGGCCGCGCGCTCGGCCTCGACGCCGAGGACGCGGCGGAGGGCGTGCTCGACGTCGCCGACGCGACGATGGCCCGGGCGACGCGCGTCGTCGCCGTCGAGCGCGGGAAGGACCCGCGGCGCCTCGCGCTCCTCGCGTTCGGGGGGGCCGGCCCCCTGCACGCCGGACGGCTGCTGAAGCTCCTCCCGGCCCGCGAGGCGGTCGTGCCGCGCCTCCCCGGCCATCTCTCGGCGTACGGGATGGCGCTCGCCGACGCCGAGCGGGACCTCGCGCGCACCGTGCTGATCGCCGCGCCCGACGACGCCCGCGACGCGATCGATCGCGCGCTCGACGCCCTCGTCGAGGCCGGCGCGCGCGAGCTCGTGGCGGACGGCCTCCTCGGCGCCGACCGCGCGGGGCTCGAGGTGACGCGGACCGTCGACTGCCGGTACGAGGGACAGACCGCGACGCTCGAGGTGCCGGCGACGGCGCGGTCGCTCCGCCGGGCGTTCGACCGCGAGCACGAGGCGCGGTTCGGCCACTCGTTCGAGGAGCGGCCGGTCGTCGCCGTGAACGTCCGGGTCCGGCTCCGCGCGGGGAGCGGGGCCGGCCGGTTCCGGCCGAAGGCGCGCCGCACGCCGCCCGCCCGATCCGCCCCCGCCCGCGCCCGCCTCGGCCGCCGCCCGGTCCGGTTCGCCGGCCGCCCGGTCGAGACCCCGGTCTTCGCCCGCGACCGCCTCCGCCCGGGCGACCGGCTGGCCGGGCCGGCGATCGTCGAGGAGTTCGGCTCGACCACCGTCGTCGAACCCGGCCTCACCCTCACGGTCGACGGCCCGGGGAACCTCCGCCTCGCTTGACCGAGCCCCCGAGACGGTCGATACTTCGGGGTTCCGCCCCCGCCTCCTCCGGAGCTCCCATGCGCCTCCGTCCCGCACCGCTGCTCGTCGCCGGCGCCCTGGCCGCGCTCTCCCTCGCCGCGGTCGGCGAGGCCACGGCCCAGCCCCCGAGCCCGCCCGCCCCCCGCGTCGCCTCGATCCCGCTCGAGCCGCCGGCGGTCGAACTCGGCGAGGAGTTCGTCGACGAGGAGTCCGGCTTCCTGTTCCGGCTCCCGGTCGGGATGGCGCTCGTCCCTCCGGCCGAGCTCGACGCCTGGCGAAACGAGACGCTCGTCCCCGAGGACCAGCTCCCGATGATCGACGGGAAGCGCGCGCGGGTCGGCGGGTGGCTCTTCCGGCACCCGGACGGCGGGAGCATCTTCGTGCTGATGAACGAGCCGCCGGTCTCGATCGACTCGCCGACCCAGCTCCGGCAGGCGCTCGCGGCGGAGAACCAGGCGAAGGGGCGGCCGTACGAGGACCACGGGAAGCTGTACGAGTTCAAGGCGCGCGGCGCGCGGGCCGGGTTCCTGGTGACGCGCGACTTCGGCCTCGAGCCGGGGAAGCCGATGCAGTTCCGGCAGCACGCCGCCTACCTCCGCGGCCCCGACCGCTCGTTCCTGATCCGGTACACCGCCCCGGTCGAGGACTTCGACCGGCTCGGCGACGCGTTCCAGGCGTCGATGGTGACGTTCGCGATCGAGCGCGGGACGCGCGCGCCGGTCGTCTCGAGCGAGACGCCCCCGAAGGCGCCGGCGCTCGGCTCGGCCCGGTCGCTCGGCAACCTCGCGCTCCTCGTCCTGATCGTGGTCGGCGGACTGTTCTGGTGGAAGCGGTCGTCCGGCGGCGCACCCGAAGGGGCGTGAGCCGCCCGCCCGCGCCTCAGAGCATCCGCCGCGGCGACCAGAGCGCCGCCCCCTCGGTCGACGTCCTCCCGTCGACGACGATCTCCGCGACCGCCGCGCCGGCGAGCCAACCGTCGGTCTCCTCGCGCCCGCCGAACCCCGCCGCCAGGAGGCACGCCGCCCGTCCCGGGTGCGGCCCGACCAGCGGGAGCCCGTCGCAGGTGTAGAGCGCGGCGTGCGCGCCGCGCGCGACGACTTTGGCCGGCGCGCCTCGACGCGGCGTCGGCACGATCGACGCCGCCCACTCCTCCAGCCGCGCCTGCGCCCGCTCGTTCGGCGCGGGGTCGAGCGGGTCCCCCCGGTTCGACGGCTCGATCCCCTCGGCGACCAGCAGCCGCCCGGACGCGTCGGGGGCGGCGACCGCGAACCCGGGCCCGAGACTGCGGGGCGGGAACGCCGCGAACGCGTCGTCGGCGGCGAGCGCCAGCGCCTCGATCCGCGCGGGGAGCGCCAGCGAGCGGACCCACGGGTCGAACCGGACCAGTGCCGCCTCGGCCGCCAGCACGACCCGCGTCGCGCGCGCCCGGAGCCGCCCCGCCGCGACGTCGACCGCGTCGTCCGCCGCGTCGAGCGCCGGCGCCCCGCCGGTCGCCCGGACGTCGACGCCGGCCGCGCGCGCCGCGTCGGTCAGCCCCGCGAGGAGCGCCGTCGGATCGAACACCGCGTCGTCGGCCGGCGCGAAGCGGCGTTCGAGCTCCTCCGTCGCGCGGGCCCGCCCCGGCTCGTCCGGCACCGGGTCGCGCGCCACGCGCTCGCGCCGGAAGCCGCACGCGATCCCGGCCGCCCGCACCTCCCGCTCGAGGGAGTCGAGACCGGCCCGGGCGAGCGCGATCTCGCCCGCGAGACGCGCGTCCCCCCGCGTCGCGTGCGCCGCCACGAGGTCGGGGGACGGCGCCGCGAGCGCGACTCCCGGCCGCGGCGGGACGTCCCCCGCGCCGACCGGAGCCGACCTCCAGAGCGCGACCGCCGCGTCGCCGGCGCGGCGCTTCACGTGGAGCGCCGCGGAGACGGCCGCCGGCCCGTCCCCGAGGACGAGCACGTCGAGGCGTTCGGTGCGCGTGTCCAACGGGACGCCTACACTCCTCTCCGCAGCTCGTTCGCGCGGAGGGCATCATGCGCCTCGTCAGTCACCTCAGCAAGGCGATCCGGGACCTCGGGATCTCGAACACGCAGTTCGCCGACCAGGCCGGCGTGGCGCGGAGCACGGTGCAGAAGCTGATCGGGCAGGACTTCAAGGAGCTCCGCGTCGACACGATCGAGCGGATCGCCGCCCGCCTCGGGACGACCGACATCACGTCCCTCTTCACCCTGCGCGACGACACCGAGGAGTTCCTCGCCCCGTTCCGGGCCACGAAGGCGGTGACGTTCCTGTTCGGGACGCACGACGTCGGCGACCCGCCGCAGGGGCGGAGCCGGACCACGATCGACGTCTGGGACTTCCGCGCCCAGAACGAGCTCCTGCAGCACCTCCGCGCGCACGTCCCCGAGCTGCGCGACGAGATGCGCTTCTTCTCGAAGGAGTCGTTCGGCGACGAGCAACGCGACGAGGTCCTCGCCCTCGCGCGGAAGCAGAACACCGTCGTGATCGGCTCGCCGAAGGTGAACCCGGTCTGCGAGTTCCTCCTGCGCGAGCTCTTCCCGGGCGCCCGCGGCGGGCGCCGACGGGGCCCGCGCCTCCGGCTCGCCGAGCGGCCGCTGGCGG
>JBICIB010000982.1:0-10541 GCA_043101415.1 Planctomycetota bacterium JB042
CCCCGTTCTTAAGTCGCGTCCCCGGAGTCCATTACTTCCGTTTCATGCGCTGCGGGTCTACGGAGTAGGTGCCGAACTCACCCGATTCCGGGTTGGAAAAGGGGGAGTCCGGTAAGGACCCATGGGAGGTCGCTGGCGCGGAGTCCTGTCGACGCTGCAGGCCCCCCGCGTCAGCGGCCTCTCCCCTGCTCTCGTTGCTCTCCCTTGCTCTCGTTGCTTCCCCCTCCCCCTCCCTCCGCTCGCTCCAGGACGGGCTCGAAGAACTCCTCCTCCCGCTCCGTGCGGTCCCACCAGGAGACGCGGAGCTTCGACGGGATGCGGATGCCGTCGACGGTGCGGTGCTCCAGGATCTCGGCGCCGAACGGGATGTCGGTGAAGACGTCGTCGTCGGTGCGGTGGCCCCAGCGGCGGATCGCCACGTGTTCGAGGGTGCCGTCCGGGGCGACCGTCAGCTCGACCCGCTCCTCGGCGCCGTCGAGGGTGAGGACGGCGACGGCGCGGCGGTCGTCGATCGGTTCCCAGGCGACGTCGTCGGCGGGGAGGAGGGACGAGGGGAGGAAGACGCGGTCGAGGGCGAGGCGGCCGCGGAGGGAGCGGGTGATGTCGGCGTCGTGGCGCTTCGTGGGGAGGAAGCGGCGCAGCCAGTAGCGGATCTCCCCCGCGCCGTCGGCGTACAGCTCGGCCCCCTCGAGTTCGATCTCGTCGGTCTCGACGCTCACGCGCCAGACGAACCGGTCGCGGGCGAGGGCGTGGCGGGTGCGGCACTCGACCCACGGCTGGTCGGGCGAGAGCCGCATGCGGCCGGAGAACGTCAGCTCGACGGAGGCGGGGAGGGGGCCCGCGCCGGAGAGCGTCGCCTCGAGCCAGCGTCGGGCGGGGGCGGGGAGGCCCTCGAGCGCCGTCGGGTCGAAGCGAGCGCCGTCGCCGGGGCGGAGGACCTCCTCGAACCGGCGATCGACGTGTTCGACGTCGCGGCCGTGCATGGACTGGAGAGTGAGGGCCGCGGCGAGGACGGCGACGCCGAGGCCGATCAGCAGGTACAGGGCGATGCGCAAGTCGACCTCCGCCGAGAGCGTACCGGACCGCGCGGGCGGTACGCTCTCCCGGATGGCGCGGTTGCCGATCGACGAGCGGCTCGAGGAGATCGTGCGGACCGTCCGCGCGGGGCGGGACGTCGTGATCGCGGCGCCTCCCGGATCGGGGAAGACGACGCGCGTGCCGGCGGCGCTCCTCGACGCGGTCGACGGGGCCGTCGTCGTGCTCGAGCCGCGGCGCGTGGCGGCGCGGATGGCGGCGCGGCGGGTCGCCGAGGAGCGGGGGGGGCGGGTCGGGGACGAGGTCGGGTACCGGGTGCGGTTCGAGTCGAGCGTCGGCGCGCGGACGAGGCTCGTCTTCCAGACCGAGGGGACGTTCCTGCGCCGCCTCCTCGACGACCCCGCGGTCGAGGGGACGTCGGTCGTCGTGTTCGACGAGTTCCACGAGCGGAGCCTCGACGCGGAGCTGCTGCTCGGGATGCTGCGGGAGGTGAAGGAGACGCTCCGGGACGACCTCCGGCTGGTGCTCATGTCCGCCACGTTCGACGCGACCGCGATTGCGGCGGGGCTCGGCGCGGCGCGGGTGGAGGCGGAGGGGCGGCCGTACCCCGTCGAGGTCGAGTACGCGCCGCGCCGGAAGGACGAGCGGCTGGAGGACGCGGTCGCGCGCGCGGTCGCCCGGGAGGTCGAGCGGGCCGACTCGGACGGCGCGCGCGGCGTGCTCGTCTTCCTCCCGGGCGTCGGGGAGATCGAGCGGGCGCGCCGGACGCTCGAGCCGCTCCTCGCGGGACGAGGGGTCGACGTCCTGCCGCTGCACGGCGAGCTCCCGGCCGCCGCCCAGGACGCCGCGGTCCGAGGGGGCGAACGCCCGCGGGTGGTGCTCGCGACGAACGTGGCGGAGACCTCGCTCACCCTCGACGGCGTGGCGTGCGTCGTCGACTCGGGAGAGGCGCGGGTGCTGCGGCGACGCCCGGGGGAGCTGGTCGACGCGCTCCGGGTCGAGCCGATCTCGCGCGCGTCCGCCGACCAGCGGGCCGGGCGGGCCGGGCGGCAGGGGCCGGGCCGCTGCGTCCGCCTCTTCGCCGAGTCGGCGTACCGCGGCCTGCCGGCGGCGCTCGAGCCGGAGGTGCTCCGGGTCGACCTGACGGGCGCGGTCCTGACGCTCCGGGCGTGGGGCGTGCGGGACCCGGCGTCGTTCCCCTGGCTCACGCCGCCGCCGCCGGGCGCGCTCGAGTCCGCGGGAGAGCTCCTGGGGCGCCTCGGCGCCGTCGACGCGGCCGGCGCGGTGACGGCGGTCGGCCGTCGCCTGGCGGCCCTCCCGGTCCACCCGCGGCTCGCCCGGATGCTCGACGAGGCCCGGCGCGTCGGGGCCGGAGAGGACGCCGCCGTCGTCGCCGCGCTCGCCGCCGCCCGGCGCGTCCGCCGCCGGGTCGATCCGACGGTCGCCCGCTCGGATCTCCTCGTCCTGCTCGACCTGTACCACCGGGCCCGCGCGGCCCGCTTCGACCGGGGGACGGTCGAGCGCCTCGGGCTCGACGCCCGCGCGGTCCGGGCGGTCGACCGGGAGGCGCGCCAGCTCTCCCGGCTCGTCGGCCGCGGCGGCGGCGGGGGAGCGACGGACGAGGCGCTCCTCCGGTGCGTGGCGGCCGGCTTCCCCGATCGGGTCGCGCGCCGTCGCGAGCCGGGCTCGGCGCGCGCCCTCACCGCGGCCGGGTTCGAGGTCGAGCTCGATCCGGCGAGCGCGGTCCGAGACGAGGACCTGTTCGTCGCGGTCGACGCGGTGGCGGTCGGGCGCGGGCGTCCGGCGCGGGTGCGGCGGGCGAGCGGCGTCGATCCGGAGTGGCTCGAGGAGCTCTTCCCGGCGGCGGTGGCGAGCGTCGACGAGACGGTCTGGAACGAGGCGAGGGGGAAGGCGGAGGGGCGGCGGCGGAAGACGTTCGGGGCGCTCGTGCTGGAGGAGCGGCCGCTGCCGCGCCCCGATCCGGAGCGCGCGGCGGCGCTGCTGGCGGAGGCGGCGACGCACCCGCGCCGGCTCGCCCGGCTGCGGGACGAGCGTCTCGCCGGTCTGCTCGCCCGACTCGACTGTCTGCGGCGCGCGCGCCCCGAGCTCGAGCTGCCGACGTGCGACGACGACGACCTGCGCGAGGTCGTGGCCGCGGCGTGCGCCGGTCTCTCCTCGCTGGACGAACTCGAGCGGGCGCCGCTCGGGGAGCACCTGAAGGCGAGGCTCGGCCCGGACGTCGGGCCGCGGCTCGACCGGCTGGTGCCGGCGGCGTGGACCGTGCCGTCCGGACGGAAGGTGCCGATCGTCTACCGGGAGGGGCAGCCGCCGGTGGTCGCCGCGCGCCTTCAGGAGTGGTTCGGGACGGCGGAGTCGCCTCGGATCGCGGACGGCCGCGTCGCGCTGGTGCTCGACCTGCTGGCGCCGAACGGGCGGTCGGTGCAGATCACGTCCGACCTCGCGAACTTCTGGGCGACCCTGTATCCGAGGGAGCGGCGCGAGCTGGCGCGCCGCTATCCGCGGCACGCCTGGCCGGACGATCCGCTCGCCGCCGCGCCGACGTCCCGGCCGGTCCCGCGGCGGCGTTGACGATCACTGCTCCGGGGCGGGCTCGCGCTGCTTCTTCATCGCCAGCGCGCCGTCGACCGAGAGGGCGCCGGCGCCGGTCATCACGAGGCAGAGGCACGCGCCGAGGATGACGAGCGGGAACTCGTATCCGCCGTCGCCGGACAGCCGCTGCCAGTTCGCCATGAAGTCGCCCTGCATGTGGACCTTCCAGATCGCGACGACCATCGTCCCCGCGTTGATCAGCGCCGCGAGCCGCGTCACGAACCCGAGGGCGAGGAGGACGCCGCCGCCGAGCTCGCCCCACGCCGCGACGTACGCGAGGACTTCGGAGTACGGCAGGCCGAACGTCGCGACCGACTCGACGAACTTCGAGAAGTCGTTCACGAACAGCTTCTGGTAGCCGTGAAGGATCAGGGGGGCCGCGACGGCGAGGCGGAGCGGCAGGGGTCCGAGGCGGCTGAGTCCGGTCATGGCCATGGTGAGCGTTTCTCCCGAGTAGCGTCGTTGCGGAATCGTACCGGTCGGCTCCGGCGCTCGAAGGCTCGACCGTCGGAACCGTACGGACGAGCCCCCGAGCTTTCGCACCGGAATCGATCGAGCGACCGCTTTTTCCGATTTCGGCTGTCAACAACACCGATCGAGCGACGTATATGGGGGCGCATGAAGGGGTCCTCCAGGGGGACAGCAGGGGCTCGCACGCTGGGCTAGTGCGAGCCCCACTTTTTTGCACCGCCGAGATCGTCAACGCGCTTTCGATCGGTTCAAGAAACGTGCAGTGAACCGCCGCGATTCGAACGTCCTCTGCAATCGTCTCCCCGGGGGCGTCGCGCCGGGTGCGAAGTCGAACACCCCGAACGCGGAACGGCCCGCCCGATCGCGTTCGATCGGGGGGGCCGGTCTCGCTTCCGGTCGAGAGTCCGGGTCAGAGCCCGAACGTGACGGTCACCGGGACGGTCGCCGCGTCGATCGGGTTCAGCGTGAAGCCGGCGATCGTCAGCTCGACGCCGATCAGGGCCGGATCGGCGAATCCGGGGAGCGCCATCGTCGAGGCCATGCGGCCGGAGCCGTCGAGCGCGCCGCCGAACCCCTGGAAGGTCGGCGAGTTCAGGGCGGCGAAGCCGACCTGGGTGACGAGGTCGATGTTCAGCGGGACGGCGGTCCCCTCCAGCACCGAGCCCGGGGTGCTCCCGGAGACGCCGATCGCGAGGATCGCCGTCCGCCCGGCGAACGCCGGGCCGAGGTCGGTCTCGAGCTCGACCTGGCCGCCCTGGGTCGCGGAGAGCCACGCCCGATCGGCGACGAGCGACGGCACGTCCCCGTCGGTCACCGAGACGAGCGCGAAGTCGTCGACGTTCCAGCCGCCGAACTGCAGGCCCGGATCGCTCGTGAGGCGGTAGCGCACGGAGACGGCGGCCTGCTGGTCGGCGTGCGCGGAGACGTCGACCTCGTGCTCGACCCACGCGTCGTCGAGGAGGTGGTCGATGCCGCCCGGGCTCGCCGGGTTCTGCCAGACGGTCTGGCCGTTCACCTCGATCGTCGCCCGGTCGAACAGCGCGTCCTCGACGGTCAGCCAGCGGCGGTACCGGAGCCGGACGCCGGTGTGCGACGAGCAGTCGATCGGCGGTGACTGCAGGAAGTTGTCGACGTTCGGCTGGTAGTCGCCGTTGAACCCCGGGAGCCCGAGGTCGTTCCCCCAGCAGGCCGCGCCGGAGAACGGCGCGCTCGGGTCGGTCCCGTTCTGGCCGGTCGGCGCGCCGCGCTGCCAGTCGTCCTGGGTCGCGATCTGCGCGTGGGTCCAGCCGGCGTCGGTCGGGCCGTCGAACGACTCGGCGTGGATCGTGACGACGCTGCCGACCGTGAACGACCAGGTCGCGTCGCCGGGGCTCGTCCCGTCGGGGGCCCACTCCTCGTGGCCGGCCGCGTCGGTCGCGTGGACGTAGTACTCGACCTCGCCGCTGCCGAACCGGCCGGGGATCGACGACGCCCACTCGTCCGCCTGCGCGCCGGTCTCGAGCATCGGGCGCGTCTGCCACGGGCCGCCGTCGACGCGCCAGACGAGGTCGGCCCCGGCGACCGGGCTCGCGGTCAGCGACTTCACGATCGCGCGGACCTCGTACGGGCCGCCGGCGTCGGCGGTCGAGCCGAGCGGGACGTGCTGGATGCTCAGGTCGACCGGCTCGGCGAGCTCGGCCGCGCAGGCGACGAACGCCTTCACGATGTCGCGCGCGAGGTCGAAGTCGTTCGCGCTGACGACCATGTTGTCGCCCGACGAGTGGATCACCGGCGAGTGGTTGTCGATGTCCTCGAAGAAGAACACCGACGGGATCCCCTGCGACTGGTACGCCTGGTGGTCCGACGTCCCGGCCGACAGCGGTCCGGTGACGACCGGCAGGGAGGGGACGTACGTCTGCGCGGTCTGGGCGCAGAACGACGTCAGTCCGGGGTCGGTGTTGTTGGTGACGAAGTCGAGGTCCGCCGCGTCGCCCGCGGCGCGGTGGGCGATCATGTCCATGTTCAGCATGCCGACGACCTTCGCGGGCGCGTGCTTCCCGGCGTCGTAGAACGCGCCGACCAGCCCGAACTCCTCGGCCGAGAAGAGGACCAGCCGGATCGTGTGCTCGAACGGGGCGGAGGAGAGGATGCGGGCCGCCTCGAGGATCCCGGCCGTCCCCGACGCGTTGTCGTCCGCCCCGGGCGCGTTCGCGGTCGCGCCGGCGTAGTTGATCGAGTCGTAGTGCGCGCCGAGCACGACGAGGGTCGACGGGTCGACGGTCCCCGGGATCTCGGCCACGACGTTCGGGGCGTACGACGCGCTGAACGTCTCGGTCGACACGTTCACCCCGGGGATCGACTGCAGCCGCGCGACCAGCCAGTTCTTCACGTTCACGGCCTGCGGCTGGTCGGCGCGCCGGGTCGGGTACATCGAGAGGTGCGTCGCGTCGGCCACGAGGTTCGACTTGTCGACCATCGCGACCAGCTGGGCCACGCGCGGATCGGCGGCGACGTGGATCGTCTTCGGCGCGGCGAACCCGCGCGACGGCGTCCACGCCCTCCGGACCACCCGCGCGACGTGGTGCGCGCAGCCGGTGATCAACGTCTCCCGGGGCGCCGCGAACAGGATCTGGCCCCGATGCGCGTGCAGCCGCACGGCGTCGGGCGGGACGTGCCCCGGGTCGGCGACGTAGAGGCTCGCGCCGTCCGGCCAGGCGCCGACGTCGACGGCGCGGAACCCGAGCCGGCCGAGCTTCCGGACCGCCGCCGGCTCCGCCTCCCCGACCGCCATCGCCCCGTAGTCGCCGTAGTAGTCGAGCTGGCGGGCGAGGCGGTCGGACGATCCGGCGGGGAGCGGCCCCTCGACGACGATCACCGACGCGACGGCGGGACCCGCCGCGAACGCCGCGGCGAGCAGGAAGGCACGAACGAGCATGTCGAACATCTCCGAGACGGGCTGGGTCCACCCGGTCGTCGAAGTCTAACGGATGGAACCGGCGCCGTCGCCGACCGTTCCGCGGGAGGCCCCGGTTCCGGCGCTCAGGCGAACCCGAGCAGCCGGCCGCCCTGGAAGACGGCGAAGCTCGCCCCCCACGCCAGCACGGTCATGTACGCCATCATGAAGGCCGGCCAGCGCCAGGTCCGGGTCTCCCGCCGGACCACCGCCAGCGTGCTCATGCACTGACACGCCAGCGCGAAGAAGACCATCAGCGAGAGGCAGACCAGCGGCGTGAAGAGCAGCCGGCCGTCCGGCCAGGTCGCCGACGCCAGCCGTTCGCGGAGGGCCGGGGTCTCCTCGTCGACGTCGGCGCCGACGCCGTACACGACGCCCATGGTGCTGACGAACACCTCCCGGGCGGCGAACGCCCCGACGATCCCGACCCCGATGCGCCAGTCGAAGCCGAGCGGCTCCAGCGCCGGCTCGATCGCCCGACCGAGCTGTCCGGCGTAGCTCTCCGAGGCCTGCGCGGCGGCGGCCGCGGCCTCGCTCTCGCCCGGCCCCTCCGGCTCGTGACGCGGGAACTCGAGGAGGAGCCACAGCGCGATCGAGCAGACGAGGATCACCGTCCCCGCCTTCTTCACGAACTCGCTCGCCTGCTCCGTCACCGTCCGCAGGACGGTCGGCGCGTGGGGGAGCCGGTAGGGCGGCATCTCGAGGACGAGCGGGATGCGCGGCCCTCGGATCAGGGTGCGCCCGAGCACGAACGCGCAGACCAGCGCCGTGACGGTGCCGAAGACGTACATCCCGGCGAGGAGCAGCCCCTGCCGGAACGGGGCGCCCGGTTCGCCGATCGGGACGATCGCCGCGATCAGGAGCCCGTAGACCGGCAGCCGCGCCGAACAGGTCATCAGCGGCAGCACCATCATCGTGAGGAGCCGGTCGCGCTGCCGCTCCATGTTCCGCGTGGCGAGGATCGCCGGCACCGCGCACGCGAAGCCGGAGAGCATCGGCACGAACGCCCGCCCGTGGAGGCCGAGCGACTTCATGATCCGGTCCATCAGCACGGCGACCCGGGCCATGTACCCGGTGTCCTCGAGCAGCCCGAGGAAGAGGAACAGGATCACGATCTGCGGGAGGAAGACCAGGAACGCGCCGACGCCGCCGATCAGGCCGTCGACCACGAAGTCGGCGAACAGCCCGGCGGGGAGCGCGTCGGCGGTCCGCGCCGCCAGCCAGCCGAGGCCGTCCTCGATCAGGCCGATGAACGGGTCGGCGCCCGCGAAGAGCGCCTGGAACAGGCCGGTCATCAGGAGCAGGAAGAACGCGAACCCGAGCACCGGGTGGAGGAGGAACCGGTCGATCCGATCGGTCCACCTCCGGACCCGCCGGCGGTCGCGGACGGACTCGGCCACCCGGGCGTCGATCCACGCGTACCGGGCGGCGATCACCTCGCGATCGATCGTCCGTCCGTCCGCCGTCGCCCGGGCGCGGCGCGCCTCGACGGCGTCGCGGAGCACGGGCGGGATCTCGATCAGCTCGTCGTCCGGGTCGAGGGAGAGGAGCGCCCAGAGCGCGAGGGCGTCGCGGCGGCGGTCGTCGCCGCCGTGCCACCCCGCCGGGAGAGCGTCCGCCACCGCCGCGACGTCGGCGGCGAGCGCCGGGTCGGGTGCCCAGAGCTCCTTCTCGCGCGTGCCGCGGGCCGGGTCGTGGAGGACCGCGGCGACGGCGCGCAGCAGCGCGTCCGTCCCTTCCCCCTTGCGGGCGACGACCGGGACGACGGGGACCCCGAGCTCCCGCTCGAGCGCGGGGGCGTCCGGCTCGAGACCGGAGCGGCGCGCCTCGTCGACCATGTTCAGCGCGACGACGACCGGGAGGCCGAGCTCGAGCACCTGCAGCACGAGGTAGAGGTTCCGGGAGAGGCGCGCCGCGTCGACGACCACCACGACCAGGTCGGGACGCTCCCCCGGCGCCAGTCCGGCGATCGTGGCGAACGCGACCTGTTCGTCGAGGGTCCGCGCGGAGAGGGAGTAGGTCCCCGGCGAGTCGATCAGCTCGGCGGCGGTGAGGTCGGGGAGGGAGAGCCGTCCGAGGTGCCGCTCGACGGTGACGCCGGGGTAGTTCCCGACGCGCGCGCGCCCGCCGGTGAGGCGGTTGAAGAGCGTCGTCTTCCCGACGTTCGGGTTGCCGGCGAGGACGACGGTCCTCGCGCTCGTGGTCGTCGACATCCCGGCCGGTTCAGCCGCGGTCGACCGAGAGCCGGCCCGCCTCGTGCGCGCGGAGCGTCAGGTGCGAGTCGCGGACCTCGAGCTCGACGATCCCCTGGAGCGCGTGCCGGCGGACGAGCCGGACGCGGGTCCCCGGGAGGATTCCGAACTCCATCAGGCGCCGCTGCAGCGGGCGCGCCCCGCCGACGTCGACGATCGTCGCTTCGCCGCCCACGGAGAGGGAATCGAGAGTGGTCATGGAGCGCGGATCCCGGCCTCGAGGGTGAGGTTGAGAACGATTCTCAACAAGTGTCGAGTCTTTATATCACGCCCGTTCGAGGGAGGAAAGGGAGGCGGGGTGCGGTTTCCGGTCGCGGGGGGGAGGGCTCAGACGCCCGCCATCTGTTCCTCTTCGACCCGGTTGTGCATCGTCCCCTCGAGGGCGACGCCGGACGCGCGCTTCTCGAGCTTCGCCTCCTTCCGGAGGCCGAGCGCGAGCGCCAGCCGCTTGGTCCAGTCGTACACCTTGAACTCGATCGGGAAGGCGTACCACTGGTTCTTCAGGCGGGTCCCCGCCATCTTCCGGAGGAACCGGTTGTAGAACGACCTCCCTCGCACGAGTCCGTCGTACCACGGCACCAGGTAGGTGTACCGGTGGTAGTCGCGCTTGATCTTGACGGGGAGCGCGTCGAACGTGTCGTTCTCGAACTTGTACTCGATCATCCGGCCCCACGTGTCGAACGACATGGGCATCTCGTACCCCGCCTCCTTCGCGTGCTCGCCGCACTCGGTGCCGGGGAGGGGCCGGTAGAGGAGCACCTCGGAGGTGCAGTTCGGGAAGTCGAACTTGATCTGCGCGGCGAGGTCCATCGTGGCGCGCATCGACTCCTCGGTCTCGCCCGGATACCCGATGATCCAGAAGAGGCCGATCTTCACGCCGCGCTCCCACATCCGCTTCATCGCCTTGTAGGTGTTCCCCTCCTTGATCCCCTTGCGGATGTACGCCTGCATCTCCTCGGTCGCGGTCTCGGCGCCGACCCACATCATGTGGCAGCCCGAGTCGCGCATCAGGTCGAGCGTCTCGTCGTCGCACCGCATGATCGTCTCGACCTCGATCGTGGCGTTCCAGTGGATGCCGAGGTCGCGGTCGATCAGCTCCTGGCAGAACTCCTTGATGCGCTTCGGGTTCACCCCGAAGTTCGCGTCCTGGAACCGCACGACGTCGAAGTCGTACCGCTCCTTCAGCTTCTCGAGGCGGTCGACGAGCATCTTCGCCGGCAGCGCGACCCAGCGGCGGCCGG
>JBICIB010000983.1:0-10095 GCA_043101415.1 Planctomycetota bacterium JB042
TCCGGACCAGCCACCCGACCGCGAGGCACAGGCCGGCCAGGAGCGCCGCGTGGTGATCGATCCGGGGCGCCGTCGAGTACGCCATGACCGCCGGCTGCAGCGGCAGCAGGGCGACCAGCAGGAACCGGCGCGTCGCGTCGAGCCGGCGCCGCAGCGTCCGATCGAGCGCGAGCAGGGCGAGGAAGAGGCAGATAGGGTTCACGACGTACGAGAAGACCCGGAGCCCGTCGTGGAACCCGAGCCACGGCGAGAGCGCCGCGCCGCCCGCCCGGAGCACGACGTCGAGCGGCCGCGTCCAGTGGAGGCTCGCCCCCTCGGGCCAGGCGACGCGCGGGTGGACCGACTCGGTCCAGTCCCCGGTCTCGTGCCACCGCTCGACCCGGGCGAGCCGCATGTACGGGTCGGTCCCGAGCAGGCCGCTCCATTCGAACCACGGGAACGCGATCGTCGGCACCACGAACCCGACCACGAGCGCGGCGATCGCGGCGACCAGCTTCATGACGCGGCCCCGGAGGGAGCGTACGATCGACGCCGATGCGACGCGCCGACCACGGGGAGACGATGCCGGCCCGACGACTCTCCGTGGTCATCCCGGTCTACGACGAGGTGGCGACGCTCCCGACGCTGCTGGAGCGCGCCCTCGACGTCGACCTCTCCCCCCTCGGTCTGACCCGCGAGCTGATCGTCGTCGACGACGGCTCGACCGACGGCAGCCGCGCCCTCCTCGAGGAGTTCGCCCGGAACCGGACCGCCGGCGACCTGCTCGTCCTCGCGCACGAACGGAACCGCGGCAAGGGCGCCGCCCTCCGGACCGGCTTCGCGGCGGCGACCGGCGACCTGGTGCTGGTGCAGGACGCCGACCTGGAGTACGACCCGCGAGACTGGGAGCGGCTGCTCCGCCGCCAGCGGGAGGGCGACCTCGACGTCGTCTACGGCTCCCGCCTCCTCGAGCCGTCGAACCGGCGTCACGCCTCGCTCCCCGCGTACCTCGGCGGACGCTGCCTCACGCTCCTGACGAACGCGCTGTTCCGCACCCACCTCACCGACGAGCCGACCGGGTACAAGCTCTTCCGCCGCTCCCTCTTGATGGACCTCGACCTCGAGTGCGAGCGCTTCGAGTTCTGCCCCGAGGTGACGGCGCGCATCGCCCGACGGAAGATCCCGATCGCCGAGGTGCCGATACGCTACCAGCCGCGCGGGAAGGCCGAGGGGAAGAAGATCGGGGCGCGCGACTTCTTCGAGGCGGTCTGGGTGCTGTTGCGCGAGCGCGTGCGGTGAGCCGGACGCTCGCGTTCGCGATCGCCATCGCGCTCGGCGCGACGCTGGTGATGGCCGTCCAGCCGATGAGCGCGAAGGCGGTCCTCCCCACCCTCGGCGGCACGCCCGCGGTCTGGAACGCGAGCATGCTCTTCTTCCAGGGCGCGCTCCTGCTCGGCTACCTCCTGGCGCACCTCCTCGTCGGCCTCCGGAGTCCGCACGCCCAGGTCCTCCTCCTCGCCGCGCTCCTCGGCGGGTCGATGGCCGCCCTCCCGATCGCCGCGCCGACGACGTCCGCGACGCCCGCGCCGTCCGCCGGAGGCGAGGTCGCGTGGATCGTCGGCGCCTTCGCGCGGACGGTCCTCCCCCCGCTCGTGCTCGTCGCCGCGGGGGCGCCGCTGCTGATGCGGTGGTTCGCGCGGACCGGCGCGGAGGGCGCGCGCGACCCGCACTTCCTCTACTCGGCGAGCAACGCGGGGTCCCTGGTCGGACTGCTCGCCTATCCGTTCCTGGTCGAACCGCTCCTCCCGCTCCCGGAACAGCGCGCGGCATGGTCGGTCGGTTTCGCCCTGTTCGCGATCCTCGCGCTCGGATGCGGCTTCCTGTCGCTCCGCCCCGCCGGGCCGGGCGGCGGGGCCGGACCTCCGCCGGAAGGCCGGTCGGACGCGCCCTCGATTCGCCGCCTCGCCTGGTGGGCGCTCCTCGCGTTCGTCCCGTCCTCGCTCATGCTCGGCGTCACCCACCACGTGACGACCGACGTGGCGACGATCCCTCTCTTCTGGGTCGTCCCGCTCGGCCTCTACCTCCTGACGTTCGTGATCGCGTTCGCCCGCCGGCCGCCGGTGTCGCGCCGGATCGCCTCGCTGCTGGTCGTCCCGGTGGTCGTGATCGGCCTGCTCGCGTCGGCGTTCTGGTGGGCGCTGCCGGTGTCGATCCTCGTCGGGATGGCGTGCGTGCTGCTGCTCGTCGGGGGGCTCGCCATGCACGGGCGCCTCGCCGCCGAACGCCCGCCGCCGGAGCACCTGACGTCGTTCTACCTCGCGGTCGCGGTCGGCGGCGCCGTCGGCGGCATCGTCCACGCGCTGGTCGCGCCCGCCGTCTTCGACGCGATCTACGAGTACCCGCTGGCGATGGGTCTCTGCGTCCTGCTCCGCGATCGCAGCGACCTCGCCTGGCCGAGCGAGGAGGGAGCACGCCTCCTCCAGCGTGCGGCCGACGCCGTGGTCCTCCTGCTCCTCCTGGTCTTCGTCCCGTGGAACGAGCGCGTCGTCGTGTCGGGCGCCCGCCTCCTCTCGGCCGAACGGACGTTCTTCGGGCTGCACCGCGTCTTCGAGACGGAGGACGGCGCGCTCGTGCGGTACCACCACGGGACGACGATGCACGGGATCCAGCGGCGCGGAGACCCCTCGTCCCCGCTCGCGTACTACCACGCGTCGAGCGGGGTCGGACGGCTCCTCCGGGCGCTCGAGGAGAGCGCCGCCCGCCGACGCGCCGGGTTCGTCGGGCTCGGCGTCGGGACTCTCGCCACCTGGTCGCGGCCGGGCGAACGATGGACGTTCTTCGAGATCGACGAGGAGGTCGTCCGGATCGCGCGGGACGAGCGCCTCTTCACCTACCTGCGGGACGCGGCGGGGACGGTCGACGTCGTGGTCGGGGACGCGCGTCGCTCGATCGACTCGACCGACGACCGGACGTTCGACCTGCTCGTGCTCGACGCCTTCAGCTCCGACGCGGTCCCGACCCACCTGCTGACGGTCGAGGCGTTCGCCCTCTACCGGCGGAAGCTTCAGCCGAACGGGCCGATCGCGGTCCACGTCACGAACCGGCACGTCGCGCTGGCGCGGGCGGTCGCGGCGACGGCGGCGGCGGCGGGGCTCCGGACGTTCGTGCTCGAGGACCCGCGCGCGCCGGAGGAGGAGGCGGACGGCCGCCTCGAATCGGTCTGGGTGGTCGTGACCGGCGACGAGCCGCCGCCGTTCGACGCGGCGGCGGACGGCTGGACCCCCCTCCCGCCCCGGCCGGACGACCCGCCGTGGAGCGACGACTTCGCCGACCTCGTCCACTACCTGAAGTGGTGGCGCGGATGACGCGCGGGGCGCCTGCCGTCGGCCCGGTCGCCCTGCTCGTCGTGCTCGCGACGGTCGCCCTCGTCCTGCGGATCCTCGGCGCGCTCGATCCGCTCTGGCTCGACGAGATCTGGTCGCTCGAGCGCGCGCTGGCCGTCGACGGCTGGCGCGGCGTCTTCACCTCCATCCACTCCGACAACAACCACTGGCTCGTCTCCCTCTGGCTTCGGGCGCTCGGCGACGAACGGCCCGAATGGGCGCTCCGGCTGCCGTCGACCGTCCTCGGCGCGTTGTCGGTCCCCGCCGCCTGGCTGGCGGGGCGACGCCGGGCGGGCGCGGCCGCGGGAGGCGTCGCGGCCGGCGTCGTGGCGATCGCGTATCCGCTCGTCCACTACGGCTCGGAGGCCCGCGGCTACGCGCCGGCGATCTTCTTCCTGCTCGCGTCCGTCTGGCTGCTCGAGCGGTTCGCCGACGGCGGGCGCCGGCGCGACGCGATCGGGTTCGCGGCCGCGGCGACGCTCGGGGTGGCGAGCCACCTGACGTTCACGTTCGCGCTCGCGGCGCTCGCGGCCGACCGCCTGCTCCGCCCGGGACCGCGGCGCAGTCGCGCGCTCGTCCCGTTCCTCGTCCCTCTCTCCGCCCTCGCGCTGCTGTTCGTCGTCGACCTCCGGCACTGGACCGTCGCCGGCGGCGATCCGCTGCCCGCGGGGCGAGGGCTCGCCGACGCGACCGCCTGGCTCGTCGGGGCCCGCCCGGGCGGAGCGGGAGCGCTCGTGACCGCCGGCCTCCTCCTCGTCGCCTCCCTCCGGTCGTCGCGGCGCGCCGGCGACGTCACGGCGCTCCTCCTCCCGTGGGTCGCGGCGACGGCCGCGGGCGCGGCGTACGTCCCGCCCCGCTACTTCGTCGTGCCGCTCGTCCTGCCGCTCCTCGCGCTGGCCGAGCTCGCGGCGGACGCCCTCCGTCGGGGAGGGCGAGCCGGGCGGGTCGCGGTCGGGATCGGCGCGGCGTTCTTCCTCCTGCACCAGTCGTTCTTCCTGCGCGAGTTCCTCGAGCACGGGCGAGGCCCGACCCGGACGGTGATCGAGACGATGCTCCGGACGTCCCGGAACCCGGAGGACGTCACCGTCGCGTTCGACTTCGCGCCTCGCGGCGAGACGGTGGTCCGCCACCACGCGCGACTTCGGCCGGGGGGAGCGGCGCTCCGCGTCGTCGAACCCGGGACGGAGGCGCCGCCGGAGTTCCGTCTGCACCACGTGTTCGCCGGCGGCCCCGACGTCGGCGACCGGTTCGTCGACGCGGCCGGGCACGCATACGTGCTGGTCCGCCGCGACGACCACTTCGGCCTGTCCGGCTGGACCTGGCTCCTCTACCGTCGGGCGACGTGACGACGCCGCTCCGCCTCTTCGTCGGACTCGCGCTCCTCGCCGGGACCTTGCCGTTCGCGCTCGCCGCCGACGGCCGCGGGCGCCTCGAGATCGCCCTGGTGCTCGCGCTCGCCGCGCTCCTCGCCCTCGTCGTCCTGCCGCGGATCGGGTTCGGCGCATGGACGCGCGGCGAGCGGGCGGTGGTGACGGCGCTCCTCGGCGCGTCCCTCCTCGGACACGTCGTCGGCGACGCGCGCGCGACGTTCCCGTTCGTCCGCTGGGAGATGTACGGCGCTCGTCCGGACTCGACGGCGTCGATCGACGCGCTCGAGCTCCGCGCGACCGTCGGCGGCGTCGACCGGCGCGTCTCGCTCCGCGAGCTGTACGGCGAGAGCGGGTTCCGGGTCGAAGCGGCGCTCCGGAACGCTCGGGTCCGACCCGAACGGCTGGCGGCGGCGCTCGACGCGATCGCGCGGCGTCTCGCGGCACGGACCGGCGAGTCGGTGATCGACCTCCGACTGGCCGCCGCCGGGAACGCGGGGCAGGACCGATGACGCCGGACAGGACGCCCGACGCCCGGCGTCTCGCCCTCGTCCGGGGGGTCGTGTTCGGGCTCCTCGGCGCGAAGGCGGCGCTCGAGGGGACGCCGGAGCTCGGCCGGCTCCCGACCGAGCTCCTGGCGCCGGTCCTCCCGCTCTCGCTCCTCCCCGACGGGGCGCGCGACGCGATCCTCTCTCCGGCAGGGATCGTCGCGCTCCGCGTCGTCACCGCGCTCCTCTGTCTCGCCGCCGCGCTCGGCCGGCTCCGCGGCAAGGCGCTCCTCTCGCCGCTCCTGCCGCTCTGGCTCGACCGGGCGTTCCTGTCGTCCTTCGGCTACGTCGGCCACGCCGAGTCGGCGCTCCTGCTCGGCGCGGCCGCGCTCGCGGGCTTCGCCGCCGTCGGCAGCGACTCCCCGCGGCGGGCGGAGACGGCGGTGCTCCTGATGCTGACGCTCGGCTACGCGCTGACCGGACTGCACCGCGTCGCGCACGGGACGCCGGACGTGTTCGACGCGGACGTCCTCCGCTGGTGGGCGGCGCGGAACGCGACGTGGGACTGCTGGGAGACCGACCTCCCGTTCGCGTGCGGGGAGGCGTTCGCGAACTCGCCGCACCTGCCGCGGCTGCTCGCGTGGGGCTTCCCCCTGATCACGCTCCTCGAGATCGCGTCGCCGCTCGTCCTCCTGTCGCGCCGGTTCGCGCTCGGGTGGCTCGCCGGCATCGCGGCGTTCCACCTCCTCTCCCTCGTCTGTCTCTCGATCTTCTTCTGGGAGAACCTGGTGCTGGCGGGGCTCCTCGTCGCGCGTCAGTCGGCCGGCGGGAGCCAGAGCGACGCGGGCGTCCCGTCGACGTCCCCCGGGCCCGCGGGCGCGGCTCCGCGCGGCGCGGGGAGGAGGACGTCGAAGCGCTCGTCCCGGTAGGCGACGACCCAGCCTGCTCCGAAGTTCCCCTCGCGAACGTCGCGACGGAGCAGGATCGCGTCCGGCGCGACCGCGGCCAGCGCGTCGGCGTGGCGCGGCGACGTCGGGTCGAGCGCGTCGGTCACGAGCGCCTTCGTCGACTCGGGGTAGACCTCCTCGTACCGACCGTCGAGCGACACGAGGTAGCGCGGGTGGAGCCGCCAGAGGGCGAAGCTCCCCTCGTTGAACCCGCAGAGGAGCCGCCCCCCCGGCCCCTCCCGCCGGAGCCACCGGCAGGCGTCGACCGGGTACCACGACGTGTCGGGCGTGGCGGAGCGCGTCCACGCCCCGCCGGCGAGGACGAGGAGGACCGGCGCCGCCGCCGCGGCCGCGCCCGCCGCCGCCGTCACGATCGTCCGCGTCGGCAGACGGAACGCGCGGGCGACCCGGACGAACGGCGCAGCGATCAGGTCCGCGCCGTGGACGTACGCGAGGACGAGGAAGATCGGCACGTGACGCTGGTGACGCGCCGCGAAGAACGCCGCGCACGCCAGCACGACCAGCCCCGGCCCCGCCGCGCGACGCGCGTCGCGGTCGACGAGCGCGCCGACGACGACGAGCCCCGCGGCGAGGAGCGGCACGACGGCCTCCTCCGACGCGAGCGACAGGGGCTCCCACTCCCGGATCCCCGGTCGGGACATCGTCACCGCGTCGGCGAGGAAGCGGACGTACGACGGCCCGTACGGCCCGACGAAGAGGGAGGCGGCGGCGAGGATCGCGACGGCGACGAGCGGCCCCCGTCGCGAGCGATCGCGCGCGACGGCCCACGCCGCCGTGACGCCGAGGATTCCGAGGCCGACCAGCACGCCGCCGTGGAGGTGCGCCCAGAGCCACGTCAGCGGCACGAGCGGCGCGAGCCACCTCGCCCCTCCGGTTCGCTCGTGGCGGACCAGGAGCCAGGAGAACGCGGCGACCAGCAGGAGCGTGAAGACGTGCGACCGCACCGTGTTGAGCCAGGCGTCCGCCGCCGCGATCGAGACGGGGAGCAGCACCGCGAGGCGCACTCGCGCACCCGGACGTCCGACCCGCGCCGCGACGAGCAGCAGGACGGTCCCCGCGATCAGCAGGAGCTTCAGCCCGGTCAGCCCCGCTCCCCCGAACGCCCGCGCCGTCCGGTCGAACACGACGCCGGAGAGCCACTCGTGGTCGATCCACTCCGGCTTCCGCGGCGTGAACGCGAACGGATCGACCCGAGGGACGTCGCCGGTCGCCTCGACGAGCCTCCCGACCGCGAGCCGCGCCCAGAGGTCGAGGTCGGCCGGGTGATGCGGCAGCAGCACCGCGGCGAGGCAGGCGGCGACGAACGCCGTCGCGAACCACGGCGAGCGGACGGCGGCGACGACGCGGGGGACGCGCCGCTCAGGCACCCCGCTGCGACTCGAGGAGCTCCTCGAGCTGGGTCACGACCCGGAGTTCCTCTCCGCTCGCGCGGAGCTTCGCCTCCTGGACGCTCTCGATCGCCCCCTCGAGGTTCCCCTGCCGGCGCTGCCAGAGCGCGAAGGTGAGGTACCCGTGCGGCTCGCTCGGCGCGATCGCGATCAGACGCCGGGCGACGCGGCGGAGGAGACCCTCGTCGTCGAGGATCATCGCCACGTCCGCGAGCTTCCGCCACGCGGCGAGGTCGTTCTTCCCGCCGTCCCCGCGCGTCAGTTCGTAGAGGATCGAGCGGGCCTGGACCGGCTCGTCCAGCTCGAGGAGGCACGCCGCGTGCAGGTGCTTGAGGTCGCGCCGCTGGGCGCGCTCCTCGTCCTGCCGGAGCATCGCCAGGTTCGCCTCGGCGTCTCGGTACCGGCCGGCGACGATCTGCGCCCGGGCCAGGTCCTCGCGGAACGAGGCGTCGTTCGGATCGAGCGTCACCGCCTCGCCGAAGTGCAGGATCGCCCGCTCGGCGTCCCCGTTCATCATCGCCATGTGGCCGAGCATCTGGCGGAACCCGCCGACCCAGCGGTACTCCTCCCGCGAATCGAGCAGGGCGCGCGCCTCGTCCGCGCGCCCCTCCTCGACCAGGACCTCGGCCGCGGCGAGCACCGACTGGTGCGACGTCGGGTCGAGCTCGGCCGCCTTCTCGAACGCGCTGCACGCGTCGTCGGGGCGTCCCAGCCGCTCGAGGCAGACGCCGCGGTAGTAGTGCGTGTCCGCCACCGTCGCATCGAGCTCGAGCGCGCGGTCGAACGAGGCCAGCGCCTCTTCGGCCCGACCGTGCTCGATCAGGATCCGCCCCCGGAGGACGTGTCCGTGCGGGACGCGACCGTCGACGGCGACGACCCGGTCGATCGTCTCGAGGGCCGTCTGCAGCTCGCCCGAGCGGAACTGCTGCCGGGCGAGGTCGTAGTCGGCGGCGGCCCGCATCCGGGCCATCTTCTCGTTGGCGGAGTCGATCCCTTCCTGGACGTGGTCGCCGTGTCCCGTGCAGCCCGCGAGGAGGAGGGCGAACGGGACGAGCCTCCGCGAGGCGCCGCGTGTCACGGAGCGCCCCCCGCGCCGACCTCGGAGACGCCGGCCGGCAGATCGGAGACCTCGCTCACGTCCTCGACCGGGCCGCTCGACGCCGGCTCGGGAGCGGGGGCGGCGGCGCGCTCGCGCTCCGCCGGCGCGACGAGATCGATCCGCGGCACCGCGACCTCGGTCTCCACGCCGACGGGGGTGACGCGAGGCTCGAAGATCCGCATCGTCCCGATCCCTCCGCGCTTCCCGGTCGAGCCGTAGGTCGCCTCGTGCTCGGAGTGGATCATCCGCTCGAGCATGCTGCTCGTCGGCCACCAGTGCGGGCCGGTCGCGAGCTGCTCGTAGAGGCGGAACACCTCGGGCTGAAGCGGGTGCATCTCCAGCGAACGCCGCAGGTGCCACAGCGCCGCCTCGAGCTGCCCGTCGTCCGCCAGGCGCTGCGCCTTGAGGTTCAGCTTCGACGTCTGGCGCTCCTTGCTCCACGGCAGGAGGCCGATCCGGCTCCCCACGCGCACGCGCTCGGCGTACTCCATCCCCTTCAGGCCGTCCTCGACCACCGCGTCGTCGTTCATGACGGTGGCCCGGATCATGAAGATGACCTCGAACTTCTCGACCGACTCGTCCTGGCCCCGGAACGCCCACCCGGCGAGGGGGATGTCCCCGAACACCGGCACCTGGCTGCGCATCGACATCGTGTCCTCGCGGAACAGCCCGCCGAGGACGGCGGTGTGCCCCTGCGGGAGGAGGATGCTCGTCGTGAGCGTCTGGATCTGCTCGTCCGGGATCTGCTGGACCAGCCCGCTGATGCCGATCACCTCGCGGAACGTCACGTCGGAGACCTTCGGCATGACCTCCATCCGCACCCGCCCGTCGCGCAGGATGAACGGCCGGATGTCGAGCGCGACGCCGGTGTCGATGAACTCGACGGTCTGGAGGACCTGGTTCTCGACGACCGTCGTCTCGAGGTAGGCGACCTTCTCGCCGACCAGGACGTTCGCGACCTGGCGGTTCACCGCGAGGACCTTCGGGTTCCCGAGCAGGGTCGTGTCGGTCACCTGGTCGAGCGCGCGCAGGAAGACACCGATCTGGTCGGCGATGATCCCGCCGGCCCGGAACGTGGCCGGACCCTCGCCGGCGTTGCCGGCGCTGCTGATCCCGAACGCCTCGCCGTCCGGGAGGTTCGGCGAGACCAGGTTCCCGGTCTCCGCGTCGACGGCGGTCTTGATCCCGATCGGGACCTCGCCGACCGGGAAGTTGAAGAACTCGCTGAAGTCGACGCCGCTCATCATCGCGAAGTCGACGCCGAACGCGTTGTTCTCGGTCACCTTCGCCTCGACGACCGTCACCTCGATCAGCACCTGCGCCGGCTTCTCGTCGAGCTCCAACAGGAACTTCTCGATCCGCTTGACGTTCTCCGTGTAGTCGTGGACAACCACGGCGTTCGACAGCGCGAACTCGTCGACGT
>JBICIB010000984.1:0-4913 GCA_043101415.1 Planctomycetota bacterium JB042
CCGGATGCGCGTCGAGGAGCGCGAAGTACTCGTCCGAGTACGTCTCCACCACCCGGGCGGCGGCCACGAGATCCGCGGTCAGGTCGCGATCCACCAGGGCGCCGTCGATCCGGAAGACGACCCGGCCGGCCGCCTCGAGCCGTTCGAGCGACGCGCCGCGCGCCTCGACCTGCCGCGGCCCGGCGACGGCCGAGTCGCGCAGGCGACGGAGCTCCTTCGCCTTCCGGAACGCCGCGGCGCCGACCGCCTTCGCCTCGTCGTCCCCCTCTCCCGCGTCGAGGTCCCGGAGCGCGCGCCGGGCCGACCACTCCGCGGGCTCGGGCGGCGCGCTCCCGGGGCTCGGCGCCTCCGCGACCGGCAGGCCGGCGGCGCGTCCGAGGCGCATCCCCTCCTCGACGACCAGCCCCGAGGTGTAGGGCGTCACGACGCCGAACTCGCGTCCCAGGCGCACGACCTCGTCGACCAGCTCCTTTCGCGCGCCGTTGAGCCGGATCTCCTGCAGCAGGGTGCCGACGTGGCGAGACGCCCAGAGCGAGGGGACGAACGAGAGGTCCGTGTTCGTCCTCGGCCAGCTCGCGTCCGAGACGACCTCGACCTTCTCGCCGGCGCGCGATCCGGTCCCCCGGATCGCCGTCATCCCCTGGCCGAGGTAGCGACCGGTGACGAGGAGCGAGTCGCCGCGGAAGAGGTCGGGGAGCGCGGGCGGATCGACGTCGTACACCTCGACGCCTCCGTAGTCGATGCGCGTCCCGGTCAGGTACGGCGCCTGGACCTTCTCGAAGAAGGCGGAGACGCGATGCTCCAGGTTCTCGCCCGCCTCGATGTAGTCGGTCGATCCCGCGTGGTCCCGCGCGAGGCGGTCGAGCAGGACCGTGTTCACGTCGTGGCCGACGCCGAAGGAGAAGACGCGCGCGCCGGTCGCGTTCGCCTCGCCGGCCCGGCGGAGGATCTCGGGGACCTCGGTCGTGCCGACCGTCGGCAGCCCGTCGGTCAGGAACGCGACCATCCGGAGCCGGCCCTCGCCGCCGTCGAACGCGCCGAGCGCGGCGGCGACCGCCTCGTCGACGTTCGTGCCTCCCGCGGGGCGGAGCGCCTCGAGGTGGGACGTCGCCGCCCGCACCGTCTCCGCGTCGGCGCAACGAAGGCCGTCCCGGAAGCGGCGGACGTCGGTCGCGAACGACACCAGGGAGAACCGGTCGGCCGGGCCGAGCGTCCTCAGCCCGTGCGAGAGCGCGGCGGTCGCCTGCTCCCACTTCTCGCCGGCCATCGATCCGGACCGGTCGAGCACGAAGACGACGTCGCGCGGGACGCTCGGCGCGTCGGAGGCCGACGTCGGCGGCGCGATCATCAGGGCGAACGTGCCGTCCTCTCCGTCTCGCCGGTGCGCGAGGAGCGAGACGGTCGGCGCGTCGCCGTCGGCGGCGGCGAAGTAGAGGCGGAGGTCGCGCGGGCGCTGCGGGGCCCCTTCGTACGAGACCCGGGCGCGGCGCGCCCCGTCGCGCGAGACGTCGACCGGGTGGCTCGGCGAGTAGATCGTCGTGATCGATCGGCGCGACGAGAGCGCGACGTCGACGGTCACCCGCGCACCGCTCCCGGCGGCGAAACGGAGCGGAAGGACGAGCGACGAGAGGCCGCCGACCCGCCGCGCCGGCGCGGTGAACTCGAACGCGACCTTCACCTCCGCGCGCGGGCCGATCGGGAAGATCGACGCCCGGAGCAGCCGTTCGCCGGCGTACTCGAGCAACGCGGGGTCCTTCACCCGCCGCACGATGTCGCGGTACGTCCTCCGGGCGGTCTCGGCGTCCAGGACCTCCCCCGCGACGTCCCGGCCGGCGATGCGGAGGGTGAGCCCGGTCGCGGCCGCCTCGCGCGGCAGCGGGAAGAGGTAGGTCGCCTCGATCGTCCCGTCCGTCCGGTTGCGGAAGGTCTGCTCGACGCGATAGGTGGCGACATGCTCCTCGACCTCCGCCCGCACGACGTGCGACTCGAGCGCGAGGCGCGGGGGTGGTCCTCCGGTCGCCCCGTCGGCCGGGCGCTGGTAGAGGCCCTGTGCGGCGACCGGAGGAGCGGCGAGGACGGCGGCGGCGAGGGCGACGAGGGCGAGGGTGCGAGAGCGGCGGTCGATCATCGAAACGGTCCTCGGGCGAGGGGGGCGACGCACGGGAGGACCGCGCGAGCGGCGTCCGGTTCCCCGATTCCTCCGCCGGGACGGGCGACGCCGAGGACTCATCTCCAGTCGACCAGCTCCACCTGCTCGCCCGGCCAGCGGGTGGGGCGCGCCGCGCCCTCGTCGAGCGTCACTTCGAGGGCCGGCGTGAGGCCGAGGAAGATCCCTCTCGCGACGACGTCGCCGCGCCGCAGCGTCACCGTTCGGCCGGAGAGCCACGACCGCTCGCCGAACGCCCTCGCGAGCCGAGCCACTCCGTCCGGCGCGGCGAGCTCCCGGAACGCGACGCCGAGCGCGTCGAGCAGGACCGGGAACCAGTCCGCGGGGGGGACGGACGAGGCGCCGGCGCCGACGAGGCTCGCGTAGGGGCGATCGATCGGGACCGGAGGCGGCGAGGCCGGGTCGAGCACGTTCACGCCGATGCCGACCAGGTGGACGGGCGACTCCGTCCCGACGGACTCGGCCAGGACGCCGGCGACCTTCCGGCCGTCCTCCGTCACCACGTCGTTCGGCCAGCGGATGGCGAGGGAGGCGCCGGTGGCCGCGCCGGATCGAAGGACGGCGAGCGCCGCCGCGAGGGTGAGGGCGGCGGGGCGTGCGAGCGGCGGGCGCGGAGCCCAGACGACCGAGAGGGCGAGAGAACTCCCGGGCGGGGACCACCACGTCCGCCCCCGGGTGCCGCGCCCGCCGGTCTGCTCGAGCGTGGTCACGACCAGCCCGTGCGCCTCCGCCCCGAGCGAGCGCGCCAGCCGTCGAGCGTCGTCGTGGGTCGACGCGGTCTCCCGCGACACGACGACGCGCCGCCCGAGCGTCCGCTCCGGATGCTCCCCGGCGTACCGGGAGAGATCGGTCGCGGGATCCGTCACTGCCCGCTCTCTCTCCGGGCGAAAGCCGTTATCATGCGGAGCAGGGTAAACGATCCAGCCCGATCGAGCCCGACCGACGGGAACAGCCCACCCATGGTCCGGTCCGCCCGCCTGCGTCCCTCTCGGGGGGCGTTCTGTTCGCTGGTGCTGCTCGCGGCGGCGTCGTCCTGCCGCGACGAGCCCGCTGCCGCCACGGCCGAGGCGCCGTCGGAGGACGAGGCCGTCCGTTCGCCGTACTTCGAGCGCGTCCAGGACGACATCCAGCAGCTCCTCCGCCTCGTCCGCATGCAGCCCGACAATCCGTCGCTCCGGCTCGACCTGGGCCGGAAGTTCCTCGAGGGGGGGATGCCCGCGATCGCGGAGCGCCACCTCTGTCACGCGCTCCGGATCGATCCGACGCTGGTCGAGGCGCGGGTGCTCATGGCCCGGAACTTCTACGAGCGGCAGCAGGTCGAGAAGGCGGTCCGGCTCCTCCTGGACGGGATCGACCTCGGCGAGGCGGCGTCGCTCCACGCGCTGCTCGCCACGATCGAACTCGCCCGTCCGGACGGGGACCGCGCGCGCGCCGTGGAGTCGCTCGACCGGGCGCTGGAGCTCGACTCGCGGTGCGTCGACGCGGCGTACGAACGGGGCCGCATCGCGGCGTCGGAGGGGGAAGAGGAGAAGGCGGTCCGCCTGTTCGAGCGGGTCGTCGCCCTCGACCCGACGCACCTCGGCGCGACCTTCAACCTCGCGCAGCTGGCGCGGCGGGCGGGGGACGTCGAGCGGGCGTCGGCGCTGCTCGCGACGCATCGCCGGCTCTCGGCCCTCGAGGACCTCGGTCAGCTCGACGACCCGGAGTCGGTCGCCGCGTACGTCGCGCTCGCCGAGATGTGGATCGACGGGGGGGCGGTGGAGGACGGGCTCGGGGAGCTCCGGGCCGGGGTGGCGCGGCATCCGGAGAAGCCGATCCTGCGCGTCCGCCTCGCGATGGCGTTGGTGCGGCTCGGCCGGCACGCGGAGGTGCGCGAGGTGTACGAGCTCGCGCTGAAGGAGATCCCGCGGGAGCCGATGTTGATGAACCAGTACGCCTGGTACCTCGCCACGAGGGGGGGGACGGCGGGGGATCGGCAGCGCGCGTTGAGGCTCGCCGAGAAGGCGGTCCATCTGACGAAGGGGGCCGACGCGAACGTGCTCGACACCCTCGCCGAGGCGCGCGCCGCGAGCGGCGACTCCGAGGGCGCCCTCGCCGCGATCGACGCGGCGCTCCGCCTCCGGCCCGGCGACGCGGGCCTCGAGCGCCGGCGGTTCCGGTTCGCGCACCTCGCGAAGGGCGGCGAGTGAGGTCGCGTCCGGGGCCGGTGTCGCGTCGCCCGGCGTGGCTCGCGGCGCTCCTCCTGGTCGGCTGCCGCGAGGCGGACCCGCCCGACCCGCCGGCCGCGCCGCGCTCGGAATACCGGTTCACCGACGTCACCGCCGCCGCCGGCATCGACTTCACGCATCGCCACGGCGGCCGAGGGAAGCGCCAGCTCCCCGAGACGATGGGGGGCGGGGCCGCGTGGCTCGACGTCGAGGGGGACGGAGACCTCGACCTCTTCCTCCTGCAGAGCGGTCCGCTCCCCGACGAACCGTCCGAGGCTCGGCCGACGAACGCGCTCTACCTGAACCGCGGTGACGGGACCTTCGCCGACGGGACCGCCGGTTCGAGGGACGCGGCGCGCACCGGCTACGGCCAGGGGGTCTGCGCGGGAGACGCGGACGGGGACGGACGCCCGGACCTCTACGTCACGAACTACGGGCCGAACGTCTTCCTGGCGAACGGCGGGGACGGCGGGTTCGACGACCGGACCGAGCCCTCGGGCCTGGTCGAGGACCAGTGGGGAGCTCGGCGGCGTTCTTCG
>JBICIB010000985.1:0-11000 GCA_043101415.1 Planctomycetota bacterium JB042
TGGCAGTGGGAGATGATCGCCGCCTGCTTCCAGGGCGACTACATCGGGCCGTGCAGCGAGGAGCGCGACTGGGAAGGGGACATGGGCGACCAGTTCGCCGGCCCGGCCGCGAACGCGTTCCGCGCGATCGGCCGCACGCTGGAGATCTGCCGCCCGGGCCGCGACCTCGAGATGATCGCGTGGTACGCGCTGGTCCACCGGCACACCGTCGAGCGATACCGGCGGCCGTTCGGGTACGTCTACGGCCTCCCGGAGGAGACCGGTCGGCGGTACGGGCTCCGCGAGGGAGACCTGCACGGCTTCGTCCACGACCTGCCGTACGGGCTCGCGTCGTTCCTGGTCCACGGCGAGACCCTCACGTTCGTCGACCTCGAGCGCGACTCGGCGCGGGTCGTCTTGGAGTCGGTCGAGCGGACGCCGGACGGGATCGCGATCGCGCTCTCCGGGCCGCCCGAGGGCGCGGTCGACGTGGTCGTGGCGGACCGCGAGCGGTTCACGCACGCCGGGGTGACCGACTGGCGATTGAAGAGCGCCGACCCGGCGACCGCGCGGACGACGCGGGCGGTCCTCGGCGAGGACGGCGCGGCGCGGGTGATCGTCGACGCGTTCTCGGACGCGGACGAGGTGTTCGTCGACGCCCTCCTCCGCCTCGACGAGGAAGAGGTCCTCGACCTCGCGACGGGGAGGTTCCGGCTGGTCGGGGAGGGGTGACCCGCGGCGCCCGCGGGCGTCAGTCGAGGTGCTTCACGACCTGCGCCGGGTTCCCGATCGCGACGACCTTCGCGGGGAGCGACTTCCGGACGACGGTCCGCGCACCGACCACGGAGTGGCGCCCGATCTCGACCCCCTTCAGGATGAGGCAGTCGTTCCCGATCCAGGTGTCGGGACCGAGGATCACCGGGCGGCTCCGGATCTCCTGCGTCCGGTCGAGGTCGCGCGGGTCGTGGAACTCGTGGTCGACGATCTCGACCCGGCCGACGAGCGAACGGTCCCCGACCTCGACGCGTTCGCGGCACGAGATCGACGTCCCGTGCAGCCAGACGCGATCGCCGATCTCGATGACGTAGTCGGAGGAGGCGCTGCCGAGGTAGACGTGGCGGAGGTTGTGCCGCACGACGACGTCGTCGCCGATCGTGACGGTCCCCTTCCCCGCGATCACGAGCTTGCCGTGGCAGCGGAAGTTCCGCCCCACGGTGATGCGAACCCCGCGTCGCCGACTCCGGAAGACGACCCAGCGGCCGCGCAGGAGCGCGAACGCCAGATCGAGGGCCGCGCGCGGCTCACGGAGCGCGGCGCCGAGGTTCTCCCGCGTGAAGAGGGTCACGCGGACCGGTCGTCAGGAACCGGCCTTCTCGAGGTCGCGCAGGCGGCGCGCGAGGAGCGACTTCTTGCGGGCGGCCGTGTTCTTGTGGATCACGTTCTTCTTCGCCGCCTTGTCGATCCGCTTCATCGCGAGGCGGAGGCTCTCCCTCGCCGCGGCGGCGTCGCCCTCCGCGAGGACGGCGGTCGTCCGCTTCACCTGGGTCTTCATCCGGGAGACGACCGCCTTGTTGAGGAGGCGGCGCTTCTCGTCCTGCCGGAGTCGCTTCTTGGCCTGGTTCGAATGAGGCATGGAACGGGTTCCTGTCGTCAGTCCTTGAAATCGTACAGCGAACCCCCGGCGGCGTCGCCGGCGGAGGGCTCGTCGGTCTTCTCTCTCTGAATCGCCTTCGGAGCTTCGGGGGCGGTCCTCGCCGCCTCGGCGGTCGACGCGGAGCGGACCTTCTCGAGCCGCGCCGCCACGTCCTTGAAGTGGATGTCGCGCTCGTAGATCGACTCGTAACGCGCCTTCGCGGCGGCGAGGTCGCCGGTCCGCTCGTTCAGGATCCCGAGCGCGTACGTGATCTCCGTGGCCCGGTCCGATCCCGCGTCGACGGCGTCGAGCGCCGCGGTGAACTGCTTCATGGCGAGGTCGAGCATCCCCTTCGACTCGAACGCCCGGCCGAGGCCGAGCAGCGACTCGACGCGCCGCCTCGGATCCTTGACGGCGAGCTGCAGGTTCTCGATCGCCTTGTCCGTCTCGCCGGTCTCGAGCAGGAGCCGGCCGAGCCGGTACCGCTGTTCGAGGTCGGTCGGATGGTCCTTCACCCGACGCGTGTACTCCTCGACCTCGAACTCGCGCTTCTCCCGCGTGATGTCGACGAGATCGGTCTTCGCCGCCTGGTCACCGCGGTCGGCGAGCGCCTTCGTCCGGCGGAGCTGCTGCTCGAAGTCGAGGATGCGGACCTCCCCGAGCCGGTCGCGCAGGTCGGTGGCGTCGGGGTCGGCCGCGATCCCCTCCTCGAGGACCTCGACCGCCCGCTCGAACTCCTTCGCCTTCACGTGGTGGTCGACGAGCGCCCGACGCGCGCGTCGGTCCGACGGGTCGGCCGCGAGCGCCTCGCCGAGCTTGGCCCGGAGCAGCTCCCGTTCGTCCTCGGTCGTCACGAGCTTCTGCGACGCCTCGAGCTCCTTCACCTGCTTCTGGTCGCGGGCGAGTTCGCGCGAGGAACGGGTCGGGTCGTACGATCCGGACGACAGCACCCCTTCGGCGGCGAGGTTCTTCCGCATCTTCTCCGCCTCGGAGTCGCGCGGGGACCGCTTCAGGACCGCCTCGTAGCAGCCGAGCGCCTTCTCCATCTGCTGGAGCTGGTAGTAGAGCGACCCGGCCCGCTTCAGCGCCTCGTCGCCGACCTGTTCGTCCTCGCCGAGGAACTCCCAGACCGCGACCGCGCCGTTCCGGTGCCCGGCCGCCTCGAGCGCCTCCGCGAGCGACCAGTTGACGCCCCGGTTGCGGGGGTCGTTCCTCAGGTAGTTCTCGGCGGCGAGGACGACCTGACCGCGGTTCTTCAGCACCTTGCCGAGCAGCATCCCGACGCGGCTCGGCGCCCCCTGCAGGAGGGCGATGAACGGGGGGACCTTCTTGTACTCGGCGCGCCGGACGAGCGCCTGACGGAGCTCGCGGCGGGCCTCGCCGTGATCCGGCTTGAGCTGGAGGACCTGGTGGTACAGGCTGATGGCGTAGTCGAAGTTCTTCTTCCGAAGAGCTTCCGCCGCCTTCTCCAGGTGCTTCGAAACGTCCATCCGCCTCGTACTTTGCCGCAAGGTGTGGAAGCGGGCTAAGTTATCACTCGTACCGCGACCGGTCAACGCCGATTCCGCTTGGGTGGAGTCGCCCCCGGAGGTACGCTAACACCGCTTCCAGAAAGGGATTCCCGACGCATGGAGCTCGTGACCTACCCCCACCGCGCGCTGCTCGAGAAGACGCGCCCGATCGAGACCTTCGACGACGAGCTGCGGTCCCGCATCGACGAGATGCGCCGGATCATGCACGAGTCCGAGGGGGTCGGGCTCGCCGCGCCGCAGGTCGCGTGGTCGGCGAAGCTCCTGATCTTGAATCCCGGCGACGACCCGGAGGCCGACGAGGTCCTGATCAACCCGACGATCCTCAAGCGGCGCGGCCGCGTGATGGGCGAGGAGGGTTGCCTCTCGTTCCCGGGGATCTACGTCGCGGTCGAGCGCGCGAAGGAGATCGACGTCCGCTACCGGACGCCGACGGGTGAGGAGAAGGTCGAGACCCGGGCCGACTTCGTGGCGCGGATCATCCAGCACGAGATCGACCACCTCGAGAACATCCTGCTCGTCCACCGGATGTCTCCGGCCGATCGGGTGCGCGTGAAGCGCGACCTGGAGGCGCTCACCCGCCCGACCGGCTGATCGCACCGGTGCGCACGGTCACGCTCGACGCCCTCTCGGACGACGCCGGCGTCGCGCCGGGCGCCGTCTGCACGCTCGGCGTCTTCGACGGGGTGCACCGCGGCCACCGCCGCCTCCTCGAGCGACTCGTCCGCGCCGCGCGGGAGCGGGAGAGGGAGGCGGTCGTCCTCACCTTCGCGGTCCATCCGGTCGTGGTGGTCCGGAACCTCACCCCTCGCCTCATCACCTCGCTCCCCCACCGGCTCCGCCTGTTCGAACCGCTCGGCGTCGACGCCTGCGTCGTCCTGCCGTTCGACGAATCGGTCCGCGGCCTCTCCGCCGAGGCGTTCGCCCGGACCGTCTTCCTCGACGGACTCGCCGCCGGCGGGCTCGTCCTCGGGCCGGACACCCGCATCGGCCGCGACCGGGCGGGGGACCTCGAGTTCCTGGGCGCGTTCTGCGATCGTCACGGACTCACCTTCGAGGTCGTCGACCCGGTCGTCGACGACGGCGGACCGGTCTCGAGCACGCGGATCCGGGCCGCGATCACCGACGGCGACCTGGAGCGGGCGAGCCGGATGCTCGGCCGCCCGTTCACGCTCTTCGGGACCGTCGTCCGAGGAGAGGAGCGGGGCCGGAAGCTCGGCTACCGGACCGCGAACCTCGACCTCCACCACGAGATCCGTCCTCCGGCCGGCGTCTACGCGATCCGGGCCCGGGTCGACGTCGCCTCCCGGGGCGGGGTCCTGAACATCGGGATCCGGCCGACGTTCGGACCCGACGGCGACCTCACGGTCGAGGCGCACCTGTTCGACTACGACGGCGACCTGTACGGCCGCGAGCTGGAGGTCGAGCTCGTCGACCGCCTGCGCGAGGAGATGCGGTTCGAGTCCAGAGAGGAGCTGGCCCGGCAGATCGAACGCGACTGCCGCGCGGCGCGCGAGCGGCTCGGGGGCGGCTGAAGCCGGGGGCCCGTCGTCCCGAAAGCCCGCTTGCCCCTCCGGGACCCCCCCGCTATCCTCTCCGTTCTGCATCGGGCGGGTAGCTCAGTTGGTAGAGCACACGACTGAAAATCGTGGTGTCGCCGGTTCAACTCCGGCCCTGCCCACCAGGACATCGAGGCCCCCGACGGCACGCGCCGGCGGGGGCCTCTCCCGTCTCGGCGCGGCTCCTCGCGGCCTCGGCCGCCTCCTCAGCCGTCGGCCGGCCCCGGCGCCTCGAACGTGGCGACGTCCGGGTGGAGGCACCCCTCGATCCCCCGCTCGGCGAGCGTCGGCCGACGCCAACGGAGGACCTCCTCGTACAGGGCGAGGATCCGATCGGCGCGGACGTCGTCGTCCATCGTGGCGCGGACCCGGCGGCGGCCCTCCTCCGCCCGCCGCGCCGCCCCCTCCGGATCGGCGAGCGCGGCCACGATCGCCGCCGCGAGCCGCCCGGGGTCGGCGGGCGGCACCAGGAGCCCGGTGACGCCGTTCTCGACGATCTCGGAGTTCCCGGCGACGTTCGTGCAGACGACCGGCACACCGAGCGCCATCGATTCGCGGATCGCCCCGGTCAACCCCTCGCCGTCCTTCGAACAGTTCACGGAGACGTCGAGCGCGGAGAGCGCCACCTCCGCGTCCGGCCGGAACCCGGCGAACGTCACCGCCTCGCCCGCGCCGGCCGCCGCGGCCTCGGCGCGAGCGCGTTCGACGTCCCCGCCGCCGATCGCCACGAACCGCGCGTCCTCCCGGACGCGGGCGACGCGCGCCGCCGCCTCGAAGAAGAGGCGATGCCCCTTCTTCCGGTCGAGGTTGGCGAGCAGGCCGACCAGCGGGACGCCCGTCGGCAGCCCGAGCGCCCGGCGCGCCTCTCCGGGGTCGCACCGTTCGGAGAATCGCGCGGGATCGAACGACCCGTACACGACCTCGACCTTCTCGGGCGGGACGCCGTCGTGCAGCACCAGGACCTTCTTCACCGCGCCGGCGACCGCGACGATCCGGTCGAGCCGCGGCGACCGGAACGCCGCCGCCGTCCGAGCGTCGGAGCGGTAGCAGTTCCCCTTCTGCGCGATCAGCGCCGGACGGTCGCGGCCGGCCAGCGCGTCGAGGGCGAAGCGGAGGGCCCGCTCGCGGTGGGCGTGGAGGACGTCGGGCGTGAACTCGTCGACGAGCCGCCGCAGCCGGCGCCGTCCCCCGAACCGGGCGAGGTGCTGCATCGGCACCGCGTGGCAGTCGAACCCCTCCTCCGCGAGCGGAGCGAACGCCCGGCGCGCCTCGTCCGGCTCGCGTCCGGCGTTGAAGACGAGGCGGACCTCGTGGCCGCGCCGCCGCTGCGCCCGGGCGAGGAGGAGCGCCTGGATGGCGCCGCCGCTCTTGATCCGGTCGTGGGAGAGGAGGTGGCAGATCCTCACGTCGACTCCAGTCCGATCCTTCCGAGGAGCGCCGTCGCCGCGACCTCGGTCGCGCGCCCCGGGTGGTAGAAGAGGAGCTCCGCACGTTCGCACCGCAGCGCGCTCCGCTCGGCGGGATCGGCGAGCGCGCGCTCGACCGCGGCCTCCGCCGCCGAGGCGTCGTCCGCGACCTCGCCGGCCGCCCGCAGCCAGTCGAGGTCGTGAGGATCGTCGTCGCCGAACCGCTCCGCGCCGGCCCGCCGGATCCGCTCCTCGTGCTCGGGACACGAGAGGAAGACGATCGGGCGGTCGAGGAGCATGAACTCCCCCGCCACGCTCGACAGATCGGTCACCAGGACGTCCGCGGCGGCGAGGAACGGGACGACGTCGTGCGTCGTCGCCACCCGGGCCCCCGGCGCACGCCGGCGGATCTCGGCCTCGTAATCGACCTTCAGCTTGCGGCGGTACCGCCGGTCGGACCGGTCGTGGAGCTTCACCACGACCTCGGCCGGCCCGCGCACCAGCCGCTCGACGACCTCGAGGCCGAACGATTCGAGCGAGGATCCCGCCGCGCCGGAGCGGGTCGGGGCGTACAGGACGACGGGACGATCGGAGGGGCCGCGGGCGGCGCGAACCTCGGCGTCGAACGCCTCCCCCCCCGCCACGAGCCGATCCGTCTTCGGCATCCCGACCCGGACGCCGCGCGGATCGTCCTCGGCGAGGACGCCGGCGCGGACGAACTTCCGGCGGTGGTACTCCCCGCAGACGAACAGCGTGTCGAACCGTTCGACCTCGCTCCGGGCCGCGTAGTTCTTCGGGGAGACGCCGTGGAACATCTGCACCAGCGGCGTCCTCCGGCGAGGGTGGAAGAAGAACCCGGGGCAGACCGCCGCGTCGAAGCGAAGGTACGGCGCCCACCACGACGGCACCGTCCGCACCTCCGGCCCGAGCCGGCTCCGCACCTCGGCCCGCCCGACGTGCCGGGAGGTGACCCGAAGCGAGAGACGGGGGTCCGCCGCGAGCCGCCGGACGAGCGGCTCGACGACGGCGAGCGACAGGGGGGTCGAGACCGGGAACAGGACCCGGCGACGCGGGGGGACGGACACGTTCGGCGATCTCTCTCCGTCACGATCGGCCCCATATCTACACCAACGTCCGTCGCGGCACCCCGTTGGGAAGCGCCAACTTCCGTCCGGTCCCCGGATTCGGTCCGCGGATTTCCCTCCACTCGGCGTTTGCTATGCTCGAAAGCCAAGGAAGATGACGGGTTCGCGTTCGGAGGGTCGATGGCATCTCACGTGCTCGTGGTCGACGATCAGTCGAACGTCCGCTCCACGATTGCGTACCTCCTGGAGAAGGAGGGGTTCCGCGTCACCAAGGCGGCGTCGGGCCAGGAAGCGCTCGCCCTCCTCGAGGGGCGCGAGTTCGAATTCGCACTGATCGACGTCAAGATGGCGCGGATGGACGGCCTCGAGCTGCTCCGCCGCATCCGAGCGCGGTGGCCGGGGGTCGCCGTGATCCTGATGACCGCGTACGCGTCGATCCCGTCGGCCGTCGACGCGATGAAGATGGGCGCGGCCCACTACCTCGAGAAGCCGTTCACCAAGGAGAAGCTGCTCGAGGCGTTCGAGCGGGCGAAACTCGAGTTCGGGGCGGGCGGCGCGGGCCCGTCGTCGGGAGACAAGGACCCGTTCGAGGAGGTCGTCGGCGCCAGCCGGCCGGTGCGCGACGCCGTCGAGCTCGCCCGGAAGAACGCGGGGAACGACAAGCCGATCCTGCTGGTCGGCGAGCTCGGGACCGGCCGTGAGTCACTCGCGCGGGCCACGCACGCCGCGTCGCCCCGCGCCGCCGGCCCGTTCGTCCCGGTCCGCGCCTCGACGCTCGGCGACCCGCTCGCGGCGGACGTCTTCGGTCCGTCCGGACGCCTCGCCGAAGCGGCCGGGGGGACGATCTACTTCGACGGCGTGGACGCGCTCTCGTCCGACGCCCAGGCGAAGCTCCTCGTCTTCCTCCAGGACGGCGAGATCCCGTCGGCCGAGGGCGGCGCTCCCGTCCGCTCGGACGCCCGCGTCATGGCCTCCACCGATCTCGACCTCGACGCCGCGGTCGCCGACGGCTCGTTCCGCAAGGACCTCCACCTGCGCCTGCGCGCGATCCAGCTCCGTCTCCCGCCGCTCCGCGAACGAGGCGGCGACCTGCCGACCCTCGTCCAGCACTTCGCTCGACGCCATCAGACTCGCGTCGGCGCGAACGTGCGGTTCGATCGGGACGCGCTCGCCCTGCTCTCGAGCCTCCCGTTCCCCGGCAACCTCCGGGAGCTCGAGGCGCTCGTCGAGCAGGCGGTCGGTCTCGCCGGCGCCGAGGGCGAGGTGACGCCCTCGACCCTCCAGCGGCTCGGCGTCGAGTCGAGCGCCGCGCCCGAGAGCGGCACCTCGGCGATGCGGACCCGGGTCGAGGTCGAGGAGAAGCGCGCGATCGAGGAGGAGCTGCGGAGGAATCCGCGCAACCTGAAGCAGGTCGCGAAGAACCTGAACATCTCGCGCACGACGCTCTGGCGCAAGATGAAGAAGTACGAGATCGCGCCGCAGTGAGAGGTCCGGCGCGGGGCGGGACGACGTCCGCCCCCCGCGCCGCCGCGGCCGCTACCCGCGGACCGAGCCGGCGATCAGGTCGCCGATCTCGTCGCACGGCTTCACCCCGGCGCTCAGGCTCGTGATGTTGCCGTTCGTCAGGTTCTCCTGCACGGCCGCCTCGATCCGCTGCGCCGCCTTCGGCTCGCCGATCGTGTCGAGCATCATCGCCGCGGCCATGATCGCCGCGATCGGGTTGGCGACGTTCTTCCCCCGGTACTTCGGGGCCGAGCCGTGGATCGGCTCGAACATCGAGACCCGCCCGGGGTGGATGTTCCCGGACGCGGCGATCCCGAGGCCGCCCTGGAGCATCGCTCCGAGGTCGGTGATGATGTCTCCGAAGATGTTCGGCGAGACCGCCACGTCGAACCACTCGGGGTTCTTGATCATCCACATGCACGCCGCGTCGATGTAGGCGTGGTCCGTCTCGATGTCCGGGTACTCCTTCGCGACCTCTTCGAAGGTCCGGGTCCAGATGTCCTGGGCGCGGATCGCGTTCGCCTTGTCGACGAGCGTGACCTTCTTCTGCTTGTTCCGCTTCTGCGCGGTCTCGAACGCGTACCGGATGGCGCGCTCGCATCCCTTCCGGGTGTAGAGCATCGTCGCGATCGCGACCTCGTCCGGCGTCCCCTCCTTGAACAGTCCGCCGATGCGCGTGTACGCGTCCTCGGTGTTCTCGCGGACGAAGACCATGTCGATGTCGTCCGGCCCCTTCCCCTTCAACGGGCAGAGCGACTCGTGGTACAGCTTCACCGGACGCAGGTTCACGTACAGGTCGAGCTTGAATCGCGTCCCGCCGATGATCGCGTGCTCGAGCTTGCCGGTCTCGACCCGCGGGTCGCCGATGGCGCCCATGTAGATCGCGTCGAAGTCGAGGAACTCGGTGAAGACCGACTCGGGCATCGTCTCGCCGGTCTCGAGGTAGTGATCGGCCCCGAACGGGTACGTCTTCGCCTCGAAGTCGAACCCGCACGACTCGGCCGCGGCCGAGAGGACCTTCATCCCCTCGCGGACGACTTCCTCTCCGATGCCGTCTCCCGGCAGGACGGCGATTCGATACTTGCTCACGGCACTCTCCTGGTCGATGTCTGGACGCGTTCGATGTCGTTCGGGGTCGTTCGGGGTCGGCGCGGCCGTCTCAGACGGCCTCGCGCTTCGCCCTCATCACTTCGTCGGGGTGGGCGATCCGCCCCATCACCGCGGAGGCGGCGCAGACGGCCGGCGACGCGAGGCGCAGCTCGGCGTCGACGGGGATCGACTCCCCCACGCCGGCCGTCGCCAGCCCGCGCTCGCCCGGACCGAGGGTCGTCCCCTCCTCGCCGCCGGCGAACCCGCTCGTCGGCGCGGCGACGACGACGCCCGCCCGGACGAGCGAGGAGAGCCAGCCCTCCTCCGTCGCGTGGACGTACGCCCGCGGCGTGGCGGGGACGCAGACCGCGCGGACGCCGGCGTCGACCGGGTGCTCCTTCAGGAGGCGCGCCGCGATCCGGAGATCCTCGACGCGGCCCCCGGCGTGTCCGCCGAGGACCACCTGGTCGACCGCGACCTCCGGGAGCTCGGAGAGGGCCGTCGCCTCCTCGATCCGGTCCGCCGGGAAGACCATCGGCTCGAGCCCCGTGACGTCGACCTTCTCGGCCGCCGCGAACGCGGCGTCCCGGTCGGAGAGGACCGGAGGGGGCGGCCGGACGGCGCGCGCCCGGAGGAACTGGAGCGCCCGCTCGTCGCACGCGACGAGGATCGCCCGGACGTCGACGTAGGCGGCGCACTGCGCGAACGCCAGCCGCTCGACCGCGTCCATGCGGTCGACGACCGGCCCGGACAACTCGAGGACGCGGCCGCGGACGAGCGCGGGGTCGAGGGACGTCAGCACCCGGGCCGCGACGTCGAACCCGGAGACCCACCGCCCTGGATCGCCGACGACCACCACCCGGACCGACTCGGGGACGACCACCGTCGCCACCCCCTCGGCGATCACGCGCGCGCACGCCTCCGGGTCGAGCGCCTCGACGAACGCGCCGAGGCCGCCCCCCGCCAGGAGCCGGCGATCGGGTCCGGCGACGAGCCCGCCCGGGAGGACGAGCCCGCGGTCGACCGCCTCCACCGGCGCGACGCCGGAGCGCCCCGCGCCCTCGACGTGGATCGAGGCCGAGCGCTCGGCGGCGGCGCGGAGGCGGGCGTGGACCCCCGCCGCCTCCGCCGTGGAGGATCGGACCAGCCGTTCGGTGAAGACGGTCACCCGTGGCGCGGCCTCCGCGTCGGCCGGGGCCGGGGGCGGGTCGCGCAGC
>JBICIB010000986.1:0-5037 GCA_043101415.1 Planctomycetota bacterium JB042
GTTCGTCGGCCCGCCGCGAGGGGCGATGGATCGGCGCGATCGTCCGCCCGGCGAGGGCGGGGAGGGCGCGCAGCAGCCGAGCGTGACGGATCCCGGTGTGCGCGACCGCGAGCACGACGCCGCGACCGGGGTCCGCCAGCGCCTCCTCGAGGACGTGGCCGCCGACGACGTCGACCCACCGGTCGAACGTCGCCGGCCGCGCGAGGGCCCGGGCGCGCCACTCGACCCAGGTGTTCGCGAGGAGCGACCTTCGCACCGTCGCCTCGAGCGGTTCGTCCGGCGCGAGGCGGGCGTGCCATCGGGCGACGAGCGCCGTCGGGTCGGCGAACCACGCCCGGCGGACCGCCCCCGACGCGAACGCCGCGCGCTGCAGACGGACTCCGACTCCGTACGGCAACGCCCGCCGGCCGAGGTACGGACCGTGCACCAGCGTCCCCCGGTCCGGCGCGGAGACCGGACTCCGGACGTCGTCGTCGCCGCGCCCTCCCCCGGACTCGAGCGCCTCGGCGAGCCGGCGGACGGTCAGGTCGGCCGAGATCGCCGCGGGCGGCACGCGCGTCCCGGTCTCCCGCTCCGCCGCGGCGACCAGGGCGGCGAGCGCGAGCGAATCCCCTCCGAGGTCGAAGAACCGGTCGTCGATCCCGACCGCGTCGACTCCGAGCGCGTCGCCCCACGACGCGGCGAGGCGCGTCTCGAGCGGCGTCGTCGGCGCCGACGCCGGGACCTCCCGCGCCGAGGTCGCTCGCCCCGGGTCGGGGAGCGCCTCGCGGTCGACCTTGCCGCTCGCGGTGAGCGGCAGCGACGACATCACGACCACGCGCGCCGGGACCCAGTGCGCCGGGGCCCGGGCCCGGACCTCCCGCCGGATCGCCGCGGCGGTCGGAACGCGCGTCGCCGCCGGCTCGACCCAGGCGACCAGCCGCGGCTCGCCGCCCCCGACGGCGCGCAGGGCGGCCGCCGCGTTCCCGACGTCCGCGAGGTCGCGGATCGTCCGCTCGACCGCGCCGAGGTCGACGCGCTGGCCGCGGACCTTCACCCGGGCGTCGCGCCGGCCGAGCACGGTCAGCGCGCCGTCGGCGTCGATCCGCCCGAGGTCTCCGGTCCGATGGAGGGAGGGCGCCGGAGCGACGCCGCCCGTCGACCGGCCGACATGGGCGACCGCGATCTCCCCCTCGTCGTCCGCAGCCGGGTCCTCGATCGGCACCCCGTCCGCGTCGAGCAGGACGACCGCCTTCCCCGCGACCGGCCGCCCGACCGGGACCGTCCGTCCGGGGCGGACGAGCTCGAACGCGTCGATCCGATCGATCGCGTGCTGGGCGATCAGGTTCGTCTCGCTCGATCCGTACCCGACGACGACGCGGGCGTCCTCGGGGAGGAGGTCGAACGCCGCGGCGAGCTCCGCGCCGTCGAGCCGGTCGCCGCTCAGGTTCAGGAGGCGGACGCACGGGAGCGGGGCGCGGTCGGCGCCGGCGAGCCATCGTCGGAGCAGGTCGATCGGGAGGTTCAACCGCGTGATCCCCTCCCGTCGCACCCAGGCCGGCAGCGCCTCGACGCCGCGGCGTCGGACGTCGAACGGATGGAGCGACGCGCCGGTCGTCAGCGGCCCGAAGACGTCGGGGAAGGCGGCGGCGAAGTGGATCGGGATCACCGACGCCTGCCGGTCGCCCGGAACCATGGCGCACGCCGCCATCGCCTGATCGACACGATCGGCGAGGTCTCGGTGGCGCGTCACGACCCCCTTCGGCCGGCCCGTCGACCCCGACGTCGTGACGACCAGCGCCGGCGACTCCGGATCGACCGGGACCGAGGCGTCCTCGGTCCGGCCGTCGGTTCCGTCGGCGGGTCGGACCGGGAGGACGAGGCGCCCGTCGGCGATCCGGTCCGCGCGGGTCCGGTGTTCGGCGTCGGCCACGAGCACCCGCACGCCCGTCGCGGCGAGCGTCGCGGCGAGCACCGCGTCCTCCTCGGCGGCGGGGAGGGGGACCGCGCAGCCCCCCGCCCGCAGCACGCCGAGGAGGGCGGCGATCGCGTCGGGGCCGGGGGCGGCGAGGAGGCCGACGGTCCCCGCCGACGTGCCCTCCTCGCCGCGCGCGGCGCGGATCGCCCCGGCGAGCCGCGCGACGCGGCGGTCGAGCGCGCCGTACGAGACTCGCTCCGCGTCGGACTGGACGGCCGTCGCGTCGGGGGCCTCCGCCGCGCGCCGCCGGAAGCGGGCGTCGACCGGCTCGAACGTCACGCCGACGACGATCGCGCCGCGGCCCCCGAGAGGTGCCGGACGATCGCCTCCGTCAGGCCGCGCGTCCCGACCGCGACGTGCCCCGGATCGCGCCGGAGGTCGTCCGTCCGGAGACCGTCCTCGAGCGCGGCCCGGATCGCGTCGCGGAGGGCGGCCGCGTCGTCTCGGCGGCCGAGCGTCCGCTCGAGCGCCATCGCCAGCGCCGCGAGCATCGCCAGGGGGTTCACGCGGTCCTTCCCCGCCAGCGGCCGGATCGTGCCGTGATCGGTCTGGTACGTCGCGTGCCCTCCGGGCGACAGGTTCGCGGCCGGCACGAGGTTCCGGCTCTCGTACAGGACCGACGGGACGAGGTCCGCGAGCACGTCTCCCGCCTCGTCGTCGGTCGCGACGACCCCGAACTCGTCCCGCTCGAGCCACAGGTCCGAGAACCCAGCGCCGGACGGGCGATGCTCGTACCGGACCTCCGGGTGCGCGCGCGCGACCTCCGCGAAGACGGAGAGCCAGAGCTCGCCGAGGGGACCGAGCACCGAGGTCTTCAGGACCGACGTCAGGCGCCGCCGCGGGTGCTCCTCCGCGAGCGTGAACGACGTCTCGGCGAGGAACCGGAGCGACTCCTCGCGCCACTCCGCGACGGCGACGACCGTCCCGCCGCGCCGCTCGACGGTCGAGGCGTGGTACAGCCCCTGCGACCCGTCCCGCACGAGGACCGTCCGGAGCTCCGGGAACCGCGACAGCTCGGGGTACGGGTTCAGCGGGACGACGTGCGCGATCGGCCCGAGCTCGTGCCGCAGCCGGTAGAGGATCGGCGCCGGCAGCGAACCGCGGACGACCGCGCCGCCCCGGCCGCGCACCTCCTCGAGGAACGCCCCGAGCGCCTGGTACAGCCCGTCGTGGAACCGTTCCTCCTCGATCTCCTCGCGCCAGCGGTCGTCGTCGAACCGGATCCGCTCGATCGGCGGACCGCCGCGCTCACCGAGGGCCGCGGCGCAGGTCCGGACGGCGGCGATCAACTCGCGGCCGGTGCCGCCGCCTTCGATGAGGCCGAGGGGAGGAGCGGTCATGGGGGGGATCCGCCGGATGGAGAGGGTGGTCGAGCCCGTCGATCCTACGACGCGGGCGCGGCCGCTCGGTCCGCCGCGTGACGATTCCCCCCTCGATCCCGACGTCCCGGCCGGGGGATCACTCCCGCTCGAAACGGAACTCGAACTCGCCGTCGCCCGCGCCGGCCTCGACGACCGCGTGCGAGATGCCGCCGATCGTGCGCCGGACGACCGGCCGCGGCACCCCGCCGCCGCGCGAGACCGACGCGACCCGCCCCCACGTCTCCGGGACGGCGATCTCGAAGCCGACCGCCCCCTCGTACGACGTCCTCGGCCGCACGGTCACGCGTAGCCGGTCGGCGACGACCTCGCTCCGCACCGTCGACCCGGTCCGCCGCGACCAGAACGAGTCGAACGCATCCATGGTCATCGGTCGGTGGCCGGTCCGGAGCGACTCCCGCGCGGCGTGCTCGAACAGCGCGGCCCCCGCCGGGGTCCGGACGATCAGGTGGGGGTGGAAGAGGAGGACGAGCGCGCCCTTGTGCCGCGCGGCGTTCGTCTCGAACATCCGGCTGAAGTACCGCGCGTCGGCGCCGCCCCAGTCCTCCTGGTTCACGAACGGCAGCTCGCGGAGCGGGAGCGGGAAGCCGTTCTCGTCGAGGATCGCGTACGGGCGCGCGGTCCCGAACAGGTGGCCGCGCCCCTTGTTGGCGCCGAACGTCGAGTCGATCGTGATCCCGGCCCCGGCGAGCGTCCGGAACGTCGACGTCCAGGTCGGGCCGACGATCAGGTAGTGGTTCCGGTTGCTCCCGATCGACCAGCCGCTGGTCGGGAGGAGACGAGCGAACTTCAGTCGACCCATCTGCTCCGCGCAGGACTCGGTCCAGGCGACCGGCTCGACCGGGCCGACGCCGTGCGGCATCGGGTATCGGTTCCAGTGAAGGCCGAGGGAGAGCCGGAGCGAATCCGACGTCCAGTCCTCCTCCATCCGCGGGTGGGGGATCACGAAGCTCGTCCCCTTCACGCCGAGCCGCTCGTCCCACCGGTGCATCTCCTCCGTGGCGTCGCCCCCCTGGAAGTCCTCGTCGTGCGTCATCAGCACGACCCCCTGCGACGCGGCGGGGAACCAAAGGGCGCGCGGGAGCGGCGGCGCGTCGGGCGGGTCGAGGAGGCGGACGACCGCGCGCGCGAGCAGGTCGGCGAACGGGACCTCGTTCGTCCGGAGCCGCGGGTCGGCGACGAGGTCGTCCGGCTCGAGGATCCCCTCGTAGTCGCCGTGCCGCTCCTCGAGCGTGAAGTCGTCGCGCGTCGGCGCCCCCTGCAGCATCGTGGTGAGCCAGCGCGCGACGTCGACCGCCGCCACGACGACCCGCCCGCGGCCGACGCGGCGGGCGAGGAAGAGCCCGTGCCCGAGGTCGACGGTCCCGACGTCGGCGGGGAGGAGGAGGCGGCCGCCGTCCGGAAGCGGGACCGGCGCCCCGCGCCAGTCGGCGACGTCGGCGTCGTCGAGCCCCGGCGGGACGAGGTCGGCGGGGAACGCCCCGCGGCCGCCGCCGTCGCGCGCTCCGGCGAGCGCGAGGAGCCCCTCGCGGAGCGGCGCGGCGGACCGCGGACCGTCGATCAGGACGACGCCGCCGCCCTCGGCGAACGCGCGGAGCGCGGCCGGGTCGACCCGGCCGTGCGCCGAGGCCGAGACGACGACCGCTCGCGCGGCGAGGTCGGGTGCGGCGCCGGACGAGAGGTCGGCGAGGTCGTGCGGGC
>JBICIB010000987.1:0-3497 GCA_043101415.1 Planctomycetota bacterium JB042
CGCGTCGCGCCGCGGCGACGACGGCCCCGCCCTCCGGGAGCGGCGCGAGCACGAACCGGCCGTCGCCGTCGGTCACGACCTCGTGCGGCGCGACGACGACCCGCCCCGCCGGCGGGACGACGCCGCCGATCACCGTCGCCCCGGCGACCGGCGCCCCGGCCGCGTCCCGGACGACCCCCTCGACCGCGCGCCCCGGCGGGAGGACGAGCGTCCCCACGTCCCGCGTCGCGCCGCCGCCGCTCGGCACCGGCGGGAAGACGGGCGCCGGCCGGTCGTCCGCGTCGGCGGCGAGGGTCAGAACGCCGCGCGGCGCCCGCTCGACGACGAAGCGGCCGTCGGCGCCCGTGCGCGCGGCGGCGATCGGGAGGCGCCGGGTCTGCGCCTCGATCCACGCGGGCGGAGCGAAGACCGCGTGATCCGTCGGGTCGCGGTGGAGGCGGACGATCCGCGCCCCCTCCCGCCAGTGCTCCGCGCCGAACAGGGCGACCGGGAACGGGACGGCCGCGACGCGGACCCGGGCCCCTTCGATCGGCCGGTCGTCCTCGTCGACGATCCGCCCGGTCAGCCGCACGCCGGCCGCGAGCACGACGTCGCCGAGGTCGGTCACCGCGCCCGGGCGGAGCGCGACGTCGAGCAGCCGGAGCGTCGCCCGCGCCCCCGCGGGATCGATCGACAGGGCGTGCACCCCCCGGGCGTGCGCGCCGGCGAGGGTGAACCGTCCCTCCGCGTCCGTCGTCGTCCGCGCCGCCTCGAGACGCGGGGCGGCCCCGGCCTCGCCGAACGCGAACCCGACCTCGGCGACCAGTTCGCCGGGGCGCGCCTCGACCAGGGCGACCGCCGTCCCGGCGACCGGGGCGCCGTCCGGCTCGACCAGGCGGCCGGTGACGCCGGTGAGGCTCGCGACGTACGCGTCGGGGAACGGGACGCCGCCTCCCCGGTCGGTCGCGTCGACCGGCAGCGGCGCGTCGACGGTGGCGGCCGCGGGGACGCGGGCCGGCGCGACGACCGGGAAGGTCGCGGTGGCGCGCTCCGCGTCGACGGTGACCGGAGGGGGCGCCGCGGGGACCGGCAGCGGCCCGCCGTCTCGGGAGAGGAGCCAGGCCGCGCCGGCCGCGAGGACGGCGCCGCCGGTCAGGATCGTCTTGTTCGCCACGAGCGTTCCTCCGACGAGGGCGGGGACGGGCGCCGCGGCCGCCGACCCGGGCGCGCCGGCGCGCGCCAGCACCTCCGCCCGGGCCGCCGCGAGCGCGCGACGGGATCCGAGGAGGAACGCGAGGGACGGGAGGAGCGACGCCGGGAGCGCGCGTCGCAGCCTCTCGAGGCCGCGGTGGAGCTGCATCCGCACCACCCCGGGGCTCCGGCCGCTCCGCCGCGCCAGGTCGACGCCGCGGGCGTCGTCCCGCAGCCGCGCCTCGACGAGCGGCCGGTACCGCTCGGGGAGGGTCCGGAGCGCGCGGTCGACCTCTCCCTCCAGCTCGCGTTCCGACACGAGGTCGGCCGGGTCGCGGGGGAGGGGGAGGTCGACGCGTTCCGGGTCGGGCGTCCGGCCGCTCCGCCGGCGGGCCCACGCGGCGTGGCGGACCAGGATGCCGGTCAGCCACGGAAGGAGCGGACGGGCCGGGTCGTACGACGACGCCTTCTCGATCGCGGTCAGGAACGTCGCCTGCACGAGGTCGGGCGCCGTCTCCCGCGCGCCGGCGACGTGCCGCGCGATCCGCAGGAGGGTCGGCGCCGCGCGGTCGAACACCCGCCCGAGGGCGTCGGCGTCGCCGGCGTCGCGATAGCGCAGGAACTGGCGTTCGAGGTCCATCTCTCGCATTCCACCGGGGATCGTCGCGGGCGCGGGAAACGCAACGCGGAATCCCCGGGAAACGCGAGGGCGGTCAGGCGAACTCGGTCCGGCGGAGGGCGAGCGGCGCGCGGCGCCGGACGCCGGAGAGGACCTTCCGGGCGAGCTCTTCCGGCGTGTACGGCCGCGTGACGAAGTCGTCGGCCCCGACGAGCGACGCCTCGAGGAACGGCCGCTCGGTCGCGTCGTCCAGGACGAGGACCACGAGCGGCGTGCCGTGGTCGCTCGGGACCCGGAGACGCCGGCAGAGCTCGAGTCCGTCGTGCGGGCCGAGCGCCACGTCGAGCACGATCACGTGCGGCCGGAGGGCGCGCGAGCGGGCCATCGCCTCGCCCGGCGTGGCCGCCTCCTTCACCCGGAACCGCGCGTCGGACAGGGCGAGCGCGGCGGGGCGGCGCAGGCTCTCCCGGGCGCCGACCACGAGGGCGGTCATCGGCTCGGGCGAGGACGGGTCGCCGAGAGGGTCGCGCGGTCTCCACATGGCACGTTCTCCTTCCGGAAGGCTCTTCGGCGCCGTTTCGGGGGGAGGCCGGAAAAAATGCCCGCGGGGGGACGATCCGCCCGGAAGCTCAATCGCAGTCGACCCACGGCTCGCCGTGGCCGCCGGCGGTCGCGAGGATCCAGGCGGCGTGCAGCGGGACGAGCACGACGTCCGCGGCGAGGGCGAACGGCGTGGCGACGGTCGCGACGGCCGCCTTCGGGGCGTTGTCGACGTCGGACCAGACGTTCCGCGTCGCGCAGCAGCCGGTCGTGAGCGGGGGGAGGGCGAGGACGGCGAGGGCGAGCACGGTCCGGACGGTGGCGCGGTGCGAGCGGGTCATGGCGGGTCGACCTTCGTCTTCGTCTTGGAGGAGAGGGCGCGATCGGTCTCCGACGACGCGTCGGAGGCGGTCGACGTGCGGATCACGTCGCGTGCCGTCGGTCCGAACCGGGTCCCGGTGGCGGGACAACGACTTACGAGCGCCCGGACCCGAGGGCGCGGCGTCCGATGGACGGAGGGTGGACAGCGGTTGCGCGGCGGCGGCCGGGCGGGGGCGTCGGGCCGATTCCGCGGTCCGGGTTCGCTCGCGCCCGGGGGAGGTCGTATCGTGCGGGGATGCGACGCCTCCTCCTCGTCTCGACCTCCACGACCCACGGGACCGGCTACCTCGACCACTGCGCCGACGAGGCGCGGGCGCGGTTCGAGGGGTGCGGCCGGGTGCTGTTCGTCCCGTACGCCCTCCACGACCGCGACGGGTACGCCGAGAAGGCGCGCGAGCGGTTCGCGACGATGGGGCTCGGGCTCGACTCGCTCCACACCGCGCTCGACCCGCACGAGGCGGTCGCCGAGGCGCGGGGCTTCTTCATCGGGGGCGGGAACACGTTCCGGCTCCTGAAGACGCTCCTGGACCTCGGGGTCGTCGACGCGATCCGGCGGCGCTGCCTCGAGGACGGCGTGCCGTACATGGGGACGTCGGCCGGGTCGAACGTGGCGACCCGCTCGATCCACACGACGAACGACATGCCGATCGTCTGGCCGTCGACGCTCGACGCGCTCGGGCTCGTCCCGTTCAACCTGAACCCGCACTACCTCGACCCGGACCCCGGCTCGACGCACATGGGAGAGACCCGGGAGACCCGGATCCGGGAGTTCCACGAGGAGCACGAC
>JBICIB010000988.1:0-3953 GCA_043101415.1 Planctomycetota bacterium JB042
GTCGCAGGTCACGCGGTCGCCGCCGCAGAGCGCGGTCGATGCGGGCGCACGTCCGTCGAGCACCTCGACCCGGTACGGGAGGACGGCCGGAGGCGGGCGCAGCAGCGCGAGCCCGAGCCCGATCGAGAGGAGCGCGGCGGCGGCGGCGCCGTGGAGCCACCGCGTCCGCGCGGCGCCGGGCGTCGGGACCGTCGTCTCGTCGCGGTCGTCGCCGCCGCGGTCCGGCCCCGTGCACCGGAAGGGACGGAGCTTCTCCTCCAGCGAGACGACGTCCGGATCCGGCGCTCCCGAGCGGTCCCAGAGGTAGTCGTTCATGCGTACCCTCGCTTCTCGAGCGCCTCGCGGAGCATCTTCATGCCGCGCGACAGGTTCACCCGGACCGAGCCGTGCGTCAGGCCGGTCCGTTCGGCGATCTCCGGCCCGGTCATCCCCTCGACCAGCCGGAGCGAGAGGGTCTCCGCGTACGCCGGAGGGAGGCTCCGGACGACCGCCAGGATCTCCTCCCCCTCGGACGTCGGGCCGCCGCGGGCCGGCTCCTCGACCTCGTCGGGGAGCATGGCCTCGGCCGGACGGGCGCGGGCGTGCCGGCGGCGGGCCCGGTTCCGGGCGATCGTCGCCAGCCAGGCTCCGAGGTGGTCCGAGCCGCGCAGCGACGGCAGCCCCCGCCACGCCGCGAGGAAGACGTCCTGCATCAGGTCCTCGACGTCGGACGGCGGCGCCGCCGCGAGGAGGATGCCGTGCACGAGCGACGAGAACCGGTCGTGGAGCCGGTCGACCGCGGTCCGGTCGCCGCCGCGGGCGCGCTCGACCAGCGGTTCCAGGTCGGTCGCGCTCCCGTCGATCGTGGGGCGGGTCAGGGACGAATCCAAGGCGGCTCCACGGAGGAGAGTCCGGGGCGGCCCCGACCGTTAACGGCCGGGCGGGGAAATTCGCGGCGGACCGGTCATCCGGCCGGCGCGGCCGCCGGCTCGACCGGCCTCATCGCGACCCGGGTGAACGCCGCGAGCGCCACGGCGCCGATCGGCAGCGTCACCCAGATCGACAGGCCGAGGGCGTCCGGGAGGTACCCGGCGAGGGCCGCGAAGGCGGCGGCGAGGACCGCGTACGGCATCTGCGTCCGGACGTGGTCGATGTGGTCGCACGACGTCGACATGCTGGAGAGGACGGTGGTGTCGGAGATCGGCGAACAGTGGTCGCCGAAGACCGATCCGCCGAGGACCGACGCGATGCTGCCGAGCAGGATCACGTGCGTCTCCGCGGCCGCGAGCCCCTCGCCGATCGACAGTCCGTACGCCAGCGGGACGACGAGGGGGATCAGGATCCCCATCGTGCCCCACGAGGACCCGGTCGCGAATGCGGTGAACGCGGCGAGGACGAAGACGAGGAACGGGACCCACGACGCGCCGACGGTGTCCGCGAGCTGGTGCGAGAGGAACCGGTCGGCGTGCAGCTCGCCGGTCACCGCGCCGAGCGACCACGAGAGGACCAGGATCACCATCGCCAGGAGCATCGCCTTCATGCCGGCCATCGCGGCGGCGACCGTCTGGTCGAGGCTGAGGATGCGCTGGCCGACCGACAGCACGACCGCCACCGAGAGCCCCGCGAACGACGCCCAGAGGAGCGCCTGGTACGAGTCCGAGCTCTCGACGATCGCCCGCACCCGGGTGAGGAACCCCATCTCCGGCGTCGCCGCCCCGCGGCCGGTCGCCCAGAGGCCGATCACGGTGACCACGACGACGGTCAGGATCGGCAGCAGCGCGTTGAACGCCCGGCGGGGCGCGTGGTCGAGCGCCGCCATCTCCGCGTCCCCCTCGCCGCCGGCGAGCGGCTGCGCGCCGTCCCGCAGGACCTTCCCGTCCTCGACCGCGCGCCGCTCCGCCCGGAGCATCGCGAACGCCTCGCGTCCGGTGGCGCTGGTCAGGAAGACGAGGAGGAGCGCGAACAGCGGATAGAACATGTACGGGATCGACTGGAGGACCATCGGGTACGCCGCGGTCGCGTACCCCCCGGGGAGACCCTCGAGCGCCTCCTTCACCAGGCCGACCTGGGTGCCGACCCACGTCGAGAGCGGGACGAGCGACGCGACGGGGGCGGCGGTCGAGTCGACGATGTACGCCAGTTTCTCGCGCGAGACCCGCAGCCGGTCGGTCAGCGGCCGCATGGTGTTCCCGACGATCAGGCAGTTCGCGTAGTCGTCGAAGAAGATCGCCGATCCGAGGCCGGCCGTCGCGACCTGGGCCGAGCGCCGGGTCCGCGCGAAGCGCGTGAGGAGCGACACGATCCCGTCCGTGCCGCCGCAGCGCGAGATCACCCCGACCATCCCCCCGAGCAGGAGGCTGAAGACGAGGATCGAGGCGTTGCCGGAGTCGGCGATCGACTCGACGACGTACTTCGCGACGGTCTGCTGGAACGCCGCGACCGGGTCGTGCCCGGCGACGAGGAAGGCGCCGGCGAGCACGCCGAGGACGAGGGCGACGATCACCTGCCGGAAGAGGATCGCCAGCACGATGGCGAGGAGCGGGGGGAGGACGCTCAGCCAGCCGGAGAGGACGCGGACCGTCGCGGTCCCGCGCCGCGCCCCGGCCGCCGCCCCGATCTCGGCGGCGCCGGTCTCGCCGACGACCAGCTCGACCGTCGCCGTCCCGCCGGTCGCCAGGTCGACCGTGTCGCCGCCTTCGGCCGTCGTCGCTCCTGCGAGGGTGACCGCCCCCGAGAACGACGGGTCGGCGGCCCCCTCGGCGTCGAGCGCCGTGATCGTCGCCTCGAACGGCACGCCCCCGAGGACGTGGGGGGGGAGGTCGATCCTCAGCGACTGTCCGCCGGCGTCCGCGGCGAGCGCGGCGGCCAGGACGGCCAGGAGCACGGCGAGCGCGGCGGAACGGGACATGCGGCGGGCCTCCGTCGGAGCGTCCGACGGAGCCTACAGCGCGTCCGCGCGATCCGGTGCGATCGCTCCTGCCGCCGAGACGCCGGCCGCGCCGGCTCCCCGAGGGGAACCGGCGCGGACCGAGCGTTCTCCTGCCTTCTCTCGGCCTGTCTCTCAGGTCGCCTCGCCCATCCGTTCGGTGATGCTGATCACGCGTCCGGCGGCGAAGGTCAATGTGGTGACGTAGAGGGTCGGCGCGCCGACCGGGTCGGTCCCCTTCTTCCCGAACTGCCACTCGACGTGGTCCTCCGATCCGAAGAGGATGCACTCCGGCTGTCCGGAGCAGTCGCGCACCTCCGGAGCGGTCATGCCGAGGCGCACCCCCGGCGCGGCGAACCGGCCGCCCGCCGCGCGTCGGCGGGCGGGGGCGCGCTTCGCCGTCTTCGTCGCCGCCGGTCGCGCGGCCGAGGCCTTCGACGACTTCCGGGTCGGCTTCCGCTTCGCCGCGGGGGCCGCCTTCTTGCGAGCCGTCTTCGCCATCGAATCCTCCGTGCTCTTCGGGATCGGAACTCTCGTCCGGGATCTCATCGGAACGGGGCCGCCGGGGACTTGAGGCGATTTCCTCGAATCCGTACCCGGGCGATCGACCCGGTCCCCCGGCGTTCGACCCGGCTTGAGGAGGCGGGGAGGAACATCTGTAATGACCGGTCGTTCCGACCCCCCGGGAGCCCGAGATGACCCGTACCGCCACCATCCGCGCGCCGCGCGGGACCGAGACGACCTGCGCCAACTGGCAGATCGAGGCGCCGCTCCGGATGTTGATGAACAACCTCGACCCGGAGGTCGCGGAGGACCCGGCGCACCTCGTCGTCTACGGCGGCTCGGGGAAGGCGGCGCGGTCGTGGGAGTGCTACGAGGCGATCGTCGCCACCCACCGCCGCCTGAAGCCGGACGAGACGCACCTCGTCCAGTCCGGCAAGCCGGTCGGCGTGTTCCGGACCCCGTGAATTACATGAGTGATGGCTATTGGGATCAGTTGAAAGTATTAATCACTGACGATTACAATACTGAAGATCCGGTTTCTTCG
>JBICIB010000989.1:0-3333 GCA_043101415.1 Planctomycetota bacterium JB042
ATGTGCTCGCCGCGTCCCGGCGCCCGGTCGCGCTGACCGGCGCCGGCGTCTCCGCCGAGAGCGGGCTCTCGACGTTCCGCGGCCCGGGAGGCCTCTGGAACGAGCGCCGGCCGGAGGAGATCGCGACGCCCGAGGCGTTCGCCGCCGACCCGGCCCTCGTCTGGTCGTTCTACCGGTGGCGCCGGGAACGGGTCCGGGCGTGCGCGCCGAACGCCGCGCACCACGCCCTCGCGGCGTTCGAGGCGGCGCACGAGGGGTTCGTCCTGATCACCCAGAACGTCGACGGCTACCACGGCGCCGCGGGGTCGCGGGCGGTGATCGAGCTGCACGGGAACCTGATGACCGACCGTTGCTCGGAGTGCTTTGCGGAGCGCCCGGCCGACCCGGAGCGGGACGGGGCGGAGGCGCTGCCGCGTTGCGCGTGCGGCGGGCTGGAGCGGCCGGCCGTCGTCTGGTTCGGCGAGCCGGTCACGCGGATCGAAGAGGCGTTCGCGGTCGCCGGGGAGGCGGACGTGTTCCTGGTCGCCGGGACCTCCGCGCAGGTCGAGCCGGCCGCGTCGGCGGCCCGCGTGGCGAAGCGGGCGGGCGCGACGGTGATCGAGGTGAATCCGGAGGCGACGCCGCTGACGTCGATCGCGGACGGGACGTTCCGCGGCCCGGCGGCCGCGCTCCTACCCGCCCTGCTCGGCGACGTCCTGTGACGGGGAGGGCGCGTCCTCGACCACGACCGCGGTCCCGTACGCGACGATCTCCGCCGCGTACGCCGCGACCTCGGCCGACGCGAACCGGACGCCGACGACGGCGTTCCCGCCGAGCGACCGGGCGTGTTCGGTCATCCGGTCGAGCGCCTGTTCGCGGGCCTGCGCGATGGTGGTCGTGTACTCGTCGACCTCCCCGCCGAGCAGGTTCTTGATCAGGCCGACCAGCCCCTTCAGGAGTCCCGGGGAGCGGGTGACGGTCCCGGTGGCGAGTCCGAGGGTGCGGCGGACGCGCTTGCCGTGGATCGTGTCGGTCGTCGCCATCAGCATCAGCGTCGCACTCCCTGGTACCGGTCGAGCTTCCGGAGCTTCAGCCAGACGCGGACGACCGACTGGGTCAGCAGCGTCGCGCCGAGGAGGCCGACGCCGACGCCGATCTTCAGCATCGGCTTCGCGTCGGAGAAGAAGAGCTCGAGGAGGAGGAACGCGACGGTGACGCTCGTGCCGACGCCGAGGAGGACGAAGCCGAGGCGCCGCTCGACGCGGGCCGCGACGCGCGAGAAGAACCGCTCGTACTCGAAGTCCTCCGGCTCGCGAAGGACCATCGAGTCGGTGATGTCGTGCAGGCGACGGTACTGGGCGAGCTCGGTCGCGAGCTCGGGGTCGGCGTAGCAACGCTCGACGAACGCGCGCCGATCCTCGTCCGACAGCTCGTCGTCGAGGAAGCCCATCATCTGGATCCGGAAGTGTTCGCGTTCGTCCATCGCTCGGTCGGGTCGGTCCGTGGGCACGGTCAGAGGTGCGGCTCGAGTCTCTCCTTCAGTCGGCGGCGCGCGTGGAAGAGCCGCGACATCACCGTGCCGATCGGGATCTCCAGCGTGTCCGCGATCTCTTGGTACGACATCTCCTGGAAATGGCGGAGGGCGATGATCTCCCGATCCTTCATCGCCAGCTTCTCGTACCCCTGCCAGAACTGTTCGCGCAGCTCGCCCGACGAGAGGACCGCGCTCGGCTGCACCGCCGCGTCGTCGACCAGCTCGTAGTCCGGCTCGCCGTCCGGCGTGGCCGAGAGGGAGAGGCGGCGGACGAGGCCGCGCCGCTTCAGGAAGGTGAGGCAGGTGTTCTTGAGGATGCGATAGAACCAGGGGAAGAAGCGCTGGTTCGTGTCGAACCGGCCGATCGCCTTGAACGACTTCAGGAAGGCGTCCTGGGAGAGGTCGAGCGCGTCTTCGCTGTTCTGCACGAACTGCATCGCGATCCCGTGGGCGCGTCGCATGTACTTCCGGACGAGCGACTCGAACGCCTCCCGGCGTCCGGCCTGCACCTCCCGGATGACCCGAATGTCACTCGCGTCGGCGGCGTCCGTTCCCACGTCGCGATCTATGGCTCGGCGCTCCAGCTATTCACGGCCGTCTCCGGAAGTTCCGGTTTTCCTCCCCCCGGAAGGGAGACGCCGGGACGCGGAGTATGTCGGGATCCGGGCCCGGGTTCAACGACCCGAAGCGGCGCCGGAGGCCCGCAGGAGGGCCAGGACGGCGTCCGCCGCCCGCTCGGAGGCTCCCGGGGAGAAGGCGTGCCGGAGGTCCTCCCCGAGCGCCTTCACGCACTCCCGGCGGGTCTCGGTCTCCCCGATCCGATCGAGGCAGGCGGCGGCGATCTCCTCGACCGGCTCGTCCGGGGTGACGAACTCGGGGACCAGCTCGCGGCCGGCGATCAGGTTCACCTGGGAGATCCACGGGACGGTCAGGATCCGGTCGGCGAGGAACCGCTGGAACCGGGTGAGCCGGTAGACGACGACCATCGGGACGCCGTGGCACGCCACCTCGAAGGTGACCGTCCCGGAGACGACCAGCGCGAACCGCGCGCCGCGGAGCACCGGCCGGACCGCCCGCACGAACCGGACCCCGTCGAGGGGGTGCGCCTCCAGGACCTCCCGGCAGACGGCGGCCGTGTCGTCCCGGAGCTGGGGGAGGAAGAACGTGGCGGCCGGGTGCTCCTCGCGGATCCGTCGCGCGACCTTCACCATGAGCGGAAGGTTGGTCCGGACCTCCTGCGGACGGCTCCCCGGGAGGAGCGCGAGGCCGGGCGCGGCGCCGCGCACCTCCGCCTCGAGCGCGTCGTCCTCCTCCCCCGCGGTCTCCGCCGCGAGTTCGTCGGCGGCGGGGTGGCCGACGTACCGCGCGTCGATGCCGAGGCGCCGGAAGTACTCCTCCTCGAACGGGAGGATGGTCAGCGCGTGGTCGACGACGCGCGCGAACCGCCGCGCACGCCACGGCGCCCACGCCCAGAGCTGGGGGCAGACGTAGTAGAGGACCGGCACGCCGCGCCGCCGGCAGAGGCGGGCGAACCGCACGTGAAGCCCCGGGTAGTCGAGCAGCACGACGAGGTCGGGACGGTCCTCCCGCAGGGTGCGGTCGAAGCGGGCGAGCACCTTCACGAACGTCCCGATGTGCTCGAAGACCGCCTTGAACCCCATCACCGCGAAGTCGGAGAGGGGGAAGAGGAGCCGCGCGCCCGCCGCCTCGAGGTGCCGGCCGCCGAACGCGTCGAACTCGAGCGACGGATCCCGCCGCCGGAGCGCGGCGAGGAGGCGCGCGGCGTGGTGCTCGCCGGAGACCTCGCCGGCGGAGATCAG
>JBICIB010000990.1:0-2577 GCA_043101415.1 Planctomycetota bacterium JB042
GGCGCGCCGGGCGAGGTGGCCGAGCTCGTTCTCGGCCCGCGCCGCGAAGCGCGGGGCGTCGCCGCCTCGCGCGGCCGCGGCCTCGAAGGCGGCCCGGGACGCGAGCGCGTCCCCGAGGGTCCGCTCGATCTCCCCGACGCGGAACGCCGCCTCCGCGCAGAGGTCGCCCTGGTCGCCGTGCCGCTCGAGGACGAGCCGGTACGCGGCGACGGTCTCCTCGAGGATGCGCCGCTTCTCCTCGCCGGTCTTGCGGTGGGCCGTCCGCTTGGTCTGCCGGGCGGCCGCGAGCAGCCTCTCCGCCTCGCCGCGCGACCCGGCGGGGCCGTCCCCCTCGGTCGCGGCGGCGGGCGCCGACAGGGCGGCGAGCAGCCCGAGGGTCGTCATCAGGTTTCGGTTCATCGGTGACCTCCGTGTCCACGGGTGTGCGAGTGACGCGACGTCCGCGTCGTCCGCAGGGGAGGTCGTGTTCCGGGACGGGGCGGTTACACGCCGGGGAGGGTCGTCTCGGTCGGCGCCGGGTTCGACTCGACGCCGGCCGTCCGGCCCCGCGCGTCCGTGAGCGGCGTCGGTCCGGAGCACGGGCCGGCGAGCGGGAGGGTGAAGAAGAAGGTGCTCCCCTTGTCGATCTGGCTCTCGACCCAGATCGTCCCGCCGTGCCGCTGGATGATGTTCTTGCTGATCGGGAGCCCCAGGCCGGTCCCGGGCGGCTTCTCGGTCAGCGTGTCGCCGACCTGCTTGAACCGGTCGAAGATCTTCTGCTGGTCCTTCGGTTCGATCCCGATCCCGTGGTCGCGCACCGCCAGCAGCACCGCCTCCCCGCGCACGCTCGCCGTCACCTCCACGCTCCCCCCTTCGTGGGAGAACTTGATCGCGTTCGACAGCAGGTGGGCGATCACCTGGTGGATCCGCTCGCGGTCGCCGCGGATCGTCGGGATCGCGCCGCGCCGGACGATGGTCGCCTTGAGATGGTGGTCGTCGAGGAACGGCCGGAGCTGCCGCAGGGCGTTCTCGGCGAGCTCGAGGACGTCGACGTCCTCGAGGGTCCACTGCAGGCCGCCCGACTCGATCTTCACCAGGTCGAGGATGTCGTTCACCAGGCGGGTCAGCCGCTCGCTCTCCTGGAGGATCATGTCGACGAACTCGGCGCGCGTCTCCGGCGACTCGTCCTGGAACTGCAGCAGGATCTCCGCCGAGGCGCGGATCGAGGTGAGCGGCGTCTTGAACTCGTGCGAGACCGACGAGAGGAACTCGTCCTTCATCCGGTCGAGGACCTTCAACTCGTCGAGCGCGCTCTGGAGCTCCTGCGTGCGCTCGGCGACCTTCTGCTCGAGGTGCCCGTTCGCATCGACCAGTTCCGCCCGCATCCTCCGCAGCGCCGCGGCGGTCGCGTCGAGGGCGTTCGCGAGCGCGCGCATCTCCCCCTTCGCCGGGATCTCCGCCGTGACGTCGTCGAACCGGCCGTGCCCGAGGCGCCGCGTCGCCTCGACCAGCCGCGTGAGCGGGCGGAGGAACGACCGGACCATGAGGATCGACGCCATGGCGCCGGCGAGGATCGCCGCCAGGACGAGCTGGATCGTGTCGGAGTTCGTCATCGCGAGCCGATCGAGGATCGGCTGGCGCGAGAGGCCCAGGCGGACCACGCCGATCGTCTCCGTTCGCGACGCGCGATGCCGCGGAGGTCCGGAGAGGAGCGCCTCGGAGATCGCCCGTTGGGTCGGTCCCGGGCGGGGCGGGCCGATCGAACCCGGGCCGGGCGGACCGGGAGGTCCGATGCGGCCGGGCGCGGGGGTGGTGCGCGGCGTCGACAGCCGCCGGATGGCCACGTCGAACTCGGTGATCGGCTCGTCGTTCACCTCGAGTTCGCGGTACGGGGAGACGACGGACGCCCGCAGGGACTTCCCGCTCTCCGGCACGTCCTCCGGGTTCCGGTACCAGAGTCCGAGGATCTCGCCCCGGATGTCGAACACCGTCGCGTACCGGACGATCTGCTCGTTCTCGAGCTGCGCGAGGAGCTCGTTCAGGCGTTCGATGTTGCGCGCCTGGAGGTCGAGTTCGGCGTTCCGGGCGATGCTCCGGGCGAGGATGCTCCCGGTCCGCCGGTGGTGGTGGAGGAGGTTCGCCTCGGCGTTCTGCTGGAGAACGAGGCCCATCAGCGCCGCCGTCGCCGCGATCAGCAGTCCGAACGCGACGGCGAGGCGAAACCTGAGGGAGCTCGTGAATCCGCTGCGGAGCATGCGCCGATCCGGGGAGGAAGGGACGATCTCTCATCGGCCCCCCCCGGCGGCGTCCTTGAACGAATCGGGTCGAACGGCCCGGCTCGGTTCACCCGGTCCGGGCGAGCGTGCCGACCACCACCTCGAACGCCTCCAGGGCGGCGTCGTCCGAGGCGACCGTCTGGACGGCGTAGACCGTCTCGCCGATGCGGACGGCGCCGACCCGGACCTCCACCGCGTCGGAGCGCACGGTCCCGACCCGCCCCTCGTGCCCGGCGATCGTCCGCGGGGCCCAGCGGGCGTCCTCGCCCCACGAGAGCGCGAGGGCCTCCTCGAGGTCCGAGTCCGCGGCGACCTCCCACGC
>JBICIB010000991.1:0-9187 GCA_043101415.1 Planctomycetota bacterium JB042
CGACCGACGCCGCGGCCGCGGGGCGCGGCGACGGCGCGGTCGGACCGAGGGTCCAGACGACGAGGAAGGAGAGGAGGACGAACGCGACCGACATCACGGCACGCACCGATGGAGGGCTACTTCTCGCGCCCGCAGATCTTGCACTTCTTGACGTAGACCGTCTTGTACTCCCCCTTCTTCACGAGCCGCTTCTCGTAGATCGGCTTCCCCTTCTTGTCGGTGCCGACCTTCACCTTCTTGTACTTCGGCGGGACCCAGACCCGCTTGGTCGCCTTCACCCACTGGTGCTCGTGCTTCGACGACTGGAGCGTCGGCGGCTCGGGCGTGGTCGGCGCCGACGCGGCGGCCGCCGGTCCGGCGAGCACGACGAGGCCGAGGGTCGCGGCGGCCAGGAGGCGGAGGGTTCGGTCGAGGTTCATGTCGAACTCCATCGGCGATCCGCGCCGGGATCTCGAGGATCCGGCGCGGATCGAGCGGGAACTCCGTTCAGCCGACGTAGCCGACGAACACCTGCGCGCCGGTCGAGTAGACCTTGTACCGCGCGGTCTTGTAGCACGCCGGGGTCACGATCACCGTGTCGTAGAGCGGGCTCCCGCACTGGCTGTATCCGACCACGATCTGGTTCGTCACGGCGGGGACCCAGATCTGCTTGTGGATGAAGTGGTACCGGGGGGCGACGACGACCGGCTGAACGATCGGGGCTCCGTAGGACACGCTCGCGGAGAACCCGTGCGGCCGGCGGAAGTGGTGGTGATGCCCGTACCCGTACTTCCTCACCTTCACGAACTTCTGCTTCTGTACGACCTTGTGGCCGAACGGGTCGCGATGGACGGTCTTGGTGACGACCTTGTTCTTCACCTTGGCGGCTTCGGCCGAGTCGGCGGACGCTCCGGTGAACAGGGCGGCGACGGTCATCAGGGCGAGGGTGGTCTTCATGGCTGCGTCTCCTTGTGGGTCGGGGAGACGTCAACAAGGTGCGTGCCAGTTCCCGCCGGAGCACGGCGGACGGCCCAAACCATTCCCTGCCAGCGCCTTGAGACGATCGGGGCCAATCGCCCCGCGACGGCCCGTTAGCGCCCTCTAACGCGGAGCGTCCTCTTCGTTAGCGTCGGCTGCTTTCCGCATCGGGACGACCGCCTCCCGCGTCCCTTCCCCGAGCGCGTAGACGATCACGAACGCCGGCCCGCCCTCCTCCAGCTCGACGTCGACCTCGATCGCCGCCCCGCCGCCGACGTCCTCCGCGCCCCGCTTCAGCGCCTTCTTCAGCGAGATCCGCCCCTCGCGGCCGAGGTCCTCCACCGCGTCGAGGACCTCCCTCTCCTCGGGCGAGGACACGATCTCCTGGGTGCCGCGGACCGCGCCGCCGACGGCGTCGACGACGACCTCGCGGACCCCACCGTCGACGAGCAGCTCGACCGTGTAGACCGGCCCCCCGTCCCCGGCCTCGAGTTCGGCCTCCAGGGCGAACCCGCCGCCGACCTCGGCGCGGGCGGCGTCGATGGCGTCCGCGAGGCCGATCTTCGCCATCGCGAGCGCCTCGTCGACGCCTTCTTCCTTCGAGCAGCCGCCGCAGACGACGGCGGCGAGGACGAGCGGGACGGCGGCGAACGGGAGCGGCTTCATGGGGACCTCCTCGGGCCCTCGATCTTCGGCGCCCGCCGCCGCGTTGTAAAGACCGGTCGGTCAGGAGAGCTCGTCGCGCACCCTCCGCCAGGTGAGGCCGTGCTGGAACGCGAACTGCCGCCAGCTGTTCGCCGACGATCCGCCGAAGTACTCGGCGCAGTCCTCGTCGTCCGGCAGCCCGCGGAAGTGGAGCATCGCCCGGCGGATGAGGTCCTTCACGACCTCCTCGCCGTGCCTCTTCTTCACCTCGGCGAGCGTCGGGCGGAGGTCGCCGGCGAGGATCCGGCGGAGGAGCGTGCCGCCGGTCACGCCGGCCGCCGCCGCGTCGCCCCCGCCCGCGTCCTTCCGCTCGAGCACCCGTTCGAGGGCGGCGACGGTCACCACCTCCTGCTCCGGATCGACCTCGGCGAACAGGCGTTCGAGCGCGTGCTTGAGCTGGCGCACGTTCCGAGGCCACGGCTGGTCGACGAGGAGCTGGAGCGCCTCCCGCTCGATCCGCCGCAGGCCGGCGACGCCGAACCGCTTCCGCGCGTCGTCGAGGAAGAGCGCGACCAGCAGCGGGACGTCCTCGCTCCGCGCGGCGAGCGGCGGGAGGACGATCCGCATGACGTTCATCCGCTCGTACAGGTCGGCCCGGAACGTCCCCTCCTCCGACGCGCGGCGGAGGTCGACGTTGGTGGCGGCGAGGAACCGGACGTCCGCGTCGAGGTCCTTCGTCGACCCGAGCGGCCGGAACTTCCGTTCCTCGAGGACGCGCAGCAGCTTCGCCTGGATCTCGAGCGAGATGTTCCCGATCTCGTCGAGGAAGAACGTGCCGCCGCGCGCCGCCACCAGCAGCCCGTCCCGCCGCGCGTCGGCGCCGGTGAACGCCCCCTTCTCGTGTCCGAACAGCTCGCTCTCGACGAGGTTCCCCGACGTCGTGGTGAGGTCCGCCTTCACGAACGGGCGGTCGCGGCGCGGCGAGAGGTCGTGCAGCGCCTGCGCGACGAGCTCCTTCCCGGTGCCGGTCGGTCCGAGCACCAACACGTCGCTCGGCAGCGGCGCCGCGCGCCGGATGCGCCGGAACACCTCCCGCATGTCGGGCGATCGGCCGACCTGGCGCAGCTCGCGGTAGTCCGCGTCGTCGCGGAGCGCCGCCGCGACCTCCGGGATCGGGGTCGACGCGACCCAGCCGAGCGCGTCGTCGGAGACCGTCTCGCGCAGCAGCCGGTGGTCCCGCTTCAGCCGCTTCACCTCCTCCTCGCCGCTCTGCCGCGAGAGGGCGAGCCCCTGCAGCCGTTCGCGCAGTCGGAGCCAGGTGACCCCCGGGTCCTCGGCGTCGGTCTTCGCGAGGAGGAAGCCGTCGCCGACGCCCCAGTGCATCAGCCGCTGTCCGTCGCGGACGGTCAGCGCTCCTTCGTACGCGGTCATCAGGATCGGCTGCGCCTCCGGCCAGTGCTCCTTCGCCAGCCGGATCACCTCCAGGCCGTCGGTCGGCCCGCCGCCGACCTTCTCGAAGTTCAGGTCGGTGACGACGACGTCGAACGCCTCCCCCGCCTCGATGAGCACCTCGACGCCGGCGACGCTCGACGCCGTCTCCGCCTCGATCGAATCCGCGAGCGGCTTCGCGACGTTCTTCACGAACCCCTTCACCACGCCGCCCGAGTCGTCGCAGAACAGGACACGCATGCGGCTCACGTCGCCATCTCCTCCAGGTCGTCGGGCAGCTCGAGCTCGAACGCGACGAGGCGCCGGTCCCAGTCGTGGATGCGGGCCTCGATCGAGCCCGCATAGTACTCACGCGCGAAGTACCGGATCAGGAACAGGCCGAGCCCGGTCCCCCCGCCGCGCCCCGGTTCGAAGCAGCGGTCGAGGATCTCCCCGACCCGCTGCCGGAGCCCGTCCTCGTCGACCGGCGTCATCCCCGCGATCCGGGGGAGGAGGAACCGGACCGAACCGTCGTCCGCGCGCACCTCCTTCACGGCCAGGTCGTTCACGAAGCGGATCCGCACGCGGCCGTCCCGCTTCTCGACCTCGACCCGCAGCGGCCGCTCGCCGGAGCAGTTTCGGAGACCGTTCTTGATCAGCTCGTAGCAGAAGAACTGCAGGATCCCCCGCTTGCCGCGCGTCAGCGTCCCTGCGTCCTCCCCGTCCCCGCGCACCTCGACCTCGAGCGGGAGTTCGAGGAACTTCTCGCGCTGCCGGACGACCTGCGGGTCGCGCGACTCGCGCGGCAGGTCGGCGACCTCGACCTCGCCGACCTGGGTCCGGACCGAGCGGAGGAGCGCCGGGAGCGGGATCCGCGTCAGGCCGACCGGGCGGACGCCGCCGTCCGCCGACTCCTTCCGCGCCCGGGCGAACTCGTCGAGGAACTTGATGAACCCGAGCCGCGCCTTGTTCGAGTCGACGATGAACCGGACGTTGTGCGAGATCTCCGGCGGGACCTCTCCCTCCAGCTCCCGCAGCGCGTCGAGCGCCTCCTCGCCGTACGCGTCGTACGCGAGGATGTCGTTCCCGATGGTGTGGGTCAGCCCCGCGGTGAGGGCGATCCAGTTCTCGGTCTCACGCGCCTTCTCGGCCAGCTCGCGGTCGGCGCGCTCCTGTTCGCGACGCTCGACCTCCCGCTCGAAGCCCCGGCGGAGGGCCGCCACCAGCGACAGGGTGGCGAGGATGAGGATCGCCAGGGCGACCCGCTCGGTCACCAGCCGGTTCAGCTCCTTCCGGTCCGCGACGCGCCGGAAGTCGAGCTCGTGCAGCCGCGCGATCACGTCGTCGAGCGCGGCGCGCACCTCGTCCTGCTGCGCGAGCCTCGCGTCGAGCTCCCCGAACAGCCGGTCGTCGAGCCACGACTGGTAGTCGACCCGCTCCGGCTTCCTCAGCGGGCTGGTCGTGACCCGGTCGACCGCCTCGAGCAGCGCGTCCCGCTCCAGTCCGAGCGTGGTGTCGGTCTCCGGGAAGACGCCGGCCAGCTCCTCGGTGAGCGCGTTCGCCGCCGGCGACCCGAGGTCGGCGCGGAGGCCCGCCAGCGTCCGCCGCAGCGCCCCCTGCCGCCGCTCGATCGCGTCGAACGTGCGCGCCGCGGCCCGGTCGAGCGACGCCGCGTCGGCGGGGAGCGTGTCCGCGGGGGCGAAGTACGCCTCCTCGCGGACCGCCGGGTACCCCTCGCGGTCCTCGTCGATCGCCTCCCGCAGGCGCGCGTACCGCTCCTCCGCCTCCGCGCGGTCGAACTCGTCGCCGCGCCGCTCCCGCCGCCGCTCCTCGATCGTCTCCGCGAGGTCCGCCCGGAGGTCCGCCAGCACCCGCCGGCCGTCGTCGCGGACGTGCCAGAAGAGGAACCCGTACATCACCACGATGCCGCCGACGAACGACGCCATCGTCCGGACGCCGCCCGGCGCCGGCTCGAGGTGGAAGGCGAGCAGCGCGTAGACGAAGAAGAGCGCCGGATCGAGCGGGCTCGTGGCGGCGCCGGTGAAGACGAACAGGAGTCCGAGGATCGGGAGGTCGAGCCACGGGACGAGCGGGCGACGCCCGCGCCAGAACAGGAGGAGGCGGGCCGCGACGAGGAGCGGCAGCAGCGTGCGCTCGCGCGTCCCGATCTGGAGGTCGGGGAGGTCGCGCGTCAGCAGCACGCTGCCGAGGATCGGGATCAGCAGGATCGCGAGACCCGCGAGGACCAGCCGCCGCGTCGAACGGACGGTCTCCGACCCCCGACCCTCCGGCGCGGCGCTCAACGCGGCTTCAGCAGGCGCGCCCGCTCGCGCGCGCGCTTCTCCTCGTACTTCTCGATCGACCAGTTCGCGAGCGCGAGCGCGGTCGTCGAGAGGATCATCCCCCCGAACGGCGACGACGCGTCGACCGAGACCACGCGGCCGTCGCTGCGGACGGTCAGGAGGTACCCGGAGAGGTACGACGAGACCGTGTCCGGGAGCGGCAGGAGCGACGGGTCGACCTCGAACGGCGCCTGCATCGCGACGAGCGGGAGGTACGGTCCGCCCAGCCCGATCCCGATCTCGGTCAGTCGGGCGAGGTCGAGGTAGAGGAACCCGAACAGGTCGTCGGCGCCCTGGCCGACGTTCTGCTCCAGGCAGCGGCCGAAGTCGTCCTCGCCGCGGAGGCCGCCGTCGCCGGTCGCGTCGTGCCGCCGTCGGAGGAGCGGGCCGCTCGTCGCGGCCATCAGCCGGTCGCCGACGACGGCGAGCGCCGGAGCGAACGGGAGCTCGCCCGTCACCGAGTACGCGGCCCGCGCTCCCTCGAACGGGAACGGCCGCATCACGACCCCCTGGTCGGGACCGAGCCCGTCCGACAGCCGCGCGAGCAGCTCCGCCGCGCGCGCGGGGTCCGCGAGCGCGATCGACGCGCCGCCGTCGGGGATCGGGATCGGCCCCGCCGTGGCCGTGCTCCAGACCGCCGACCGGGGGCCGAGCGCGCCCAGGAGATCCCGCCGCACGTCGACGCCGAGCGCGACTCCGAGGTCGTCGAGCGCGACCCGGAACTCCTCCCCCGCGCCGGGCTCCACCGCGTCGAGGAGCGCCTGCAGCCGGTCGACGAGCCGGCCCGGGTCGACGCTCGTCGCCGCCGCGAAGTCGACGCCGCTCGGCACCTCGTCGAGCGCGCCGCCGCCGTGCACCGCGTCGAGGAGCGAGAAGAGCCCCGTCCGCCGGCCGTCCGTCACCACCGCCACCGAGTCCCGGAGCCGGCCGTCCGCCGCGGCGACCGAGACTCCCGCGCCCTCGACCGAGAAGAGGCCGATCGCCTCCAGCACCTCCAGCTCGGGGCCCGGCTCGAGCGTCGGCCGGAGCGACCGCCAGACCGGCGCGAGCCCGACGTACAGGTCGAGCACGCCGGTCCCCCGCGGCCCCGCGGCGCGCCAGCGCTGGAACGCGGGATCGGCGGCCAGCGCGTCCTCCTCCCGCCCGCCGGCGGCCACGGCCGCGGCGACCTCGAGGTAGCGGGCCGGGTTGACCGTCGCCACGAACGTGTCCCCGACGAACCCGTGGCTGACGCCGGGGATCGCGGCGTCGAGGCTCGGGAAGCGCGTCACGCGGTGCGGGAACGCGGCGTGGGCGACCTCGACCGTCTCTCCCTCCTCCGGGACGAGCTCGAGGCCGCGCTCGACCGAGGCCGCGAACGCCTCGCGCCCGCTCGTCTCCACGATCAGCACGACGTCGCCGGTCGACACCGGGCGGCCCGCCTCGATCTCCGCGCCCCACCGGAGCGTCCCCTCCTCGTCGGTCCGCCCGAACCCGACGAGCGCGACGACCGCCCGCCCCTCGACGATGTCCGGCAGCCCGTACATCTCGAGCAGCTTCAGCGCCGCCCTGGGCTCCCGCGTCATCGCCTTCACGTACGCGGTCGCGCCGGCGAGGAAGTCGGACACCTCCTCGTCGCGATAGAGCTCGAGGAGCTCGAGCCGCGGCAGCTCGCGGACGGCGCGCCCGACGTCGATCGACAGGTACGCGACCGTCGACGGCGGGAGCGCCGCAGCCGGGTCTCCGCCCCGCGCGGTCGGCGCGAGGAGCGCGGCGAGCAGGAGGAGGGGGACGTCGGCGCGCACGATCACTCTCCGAAGTACCGCGGCAGGAGATACCTCATCCGGTCGAGCGTCTCGGGCGGGAGGAGCGCCTTGTCGGTCAGGATGGCGAACTTCGCCGCGTCGGCGCACGCCGGGTCGGACGGCATCGCCACCACGTCGCCGATCACCGACGCGAGGAGCTGCTTGGCGTGGGCGGCGTTCTTGTTCAGGTTGTCGATCACCATCTGGATGTCGACGTCGTCGTCCTCCTCGCGCCAGCAGTCGTAGTCCGTGACCATGCAGACGAGCGCGTACGTCAGCTCCGCCTCCCGCGCGAGCTTCGCCTCCGGCAGCGCCGACATGTTGATCAGCCCGGCGCCCCACGAGCGGTAGAGGTGGCTCTCCGCGCGGGTCGAGAAGAGCGGTCCCTCCATGCAGACGATCGTCTCGTCGCGGTGGATCCGCAGGTCGAGCTCCTTCGCCTTCTCGTACAGCAGGTTCGAGAGCGGCGCGCTGAACGGGTCGGCGAACGCGACGTGTCCGACGACCCCGTTCCCGAAGAAGGTGCTCGGACGGCTCCGCGTCCGGTCGATGACCTGCGACGGGATCACGAAGTCGAGCGGCGGCAGCTCCTCCTTCAGGGACCCGACGGCGGAGAACGACACGACCTTCTCGACGCCGATCGACTTCAGGGCGGCGATGTTCGCGCGCGAGTTCACCTCGGTCGGGAGGATGCGATGCCCGCGCCCGTGCCGGGGGAGGAACGCGACCGCGTGCCCCTCGACCTCGCCGACGACGATCGCGTCGGACGGCTCCCCGAACGGGGTCTCCGGCGTCACCTCGCCCAGGACCTTCAGGTTGTCCAGCTCGTACAGGCCGCTGCCGCCGATCACCCCGACGGACGCACGCAGTTCGCTCATCTTGACGGTCTCCTCGCGAACCGGAGAGCGTACCCGTCGCGCCCGAACGGCTCGGCGTGCATTTTCGACCGGGCCGGGCGCGCCGGACGGCCGACGCTCAGGGCGTGATCGAGCCGAGCACCGTCTTCCGCGCCGCGCCGGTCGCCGACGGCTCGTTCCCCGGCCGGCCGAGCAGCGTCTCGCGGGCGAGGACGGCGAACGCGATCGCCTCCTTCGCGTCCGCCGGCAGGCCGTGGTCGTCCGACGCCTCGACCGGCACCGGCGACAGCCTCCGTCGAAGCTCGTCCCCGAGGGTGGGGTTCCTCGCCCCGCCCCCCGACACGATGATCCGGGAGAGGGGGTGGAACCGCGGCGGCAGCTCGGCGACCGCGCGCTGGATCGTCGCTCCGGTGAACGCCACCGCGGTCGCGAGGAGGTCGTCGAGCGAGCGGCCGCTGTCGATCAGCCGTCGCGCGAGCGCCTCCCCGAACGTGTCGCGGTCGGCCGACTTCGGCGGCGGCGCGGCGAGGTACGGATGCCTCAGGAGCTCCTCGAGGATCGTCTCGTCGACTCTTCCGCGGGCCGCGCTGCGACCGTCCTCGTCGAACCCGCGCTCGCCTCCCGTCGCGATCCGCACCAGCGCGTCCGAGAGCGCGTTCCCGGGGCCGGTGTCGAACGCGATCACGTCGCCGCCGGCGCCGTCGAGGGCGGTCAGGTTCGCGAGGCCGCCGACGTTCAGCGCGACCCGCCGCTCTCCCTCCGCGTCGAGCAGGAGCTGATCGACCCGCGGGACGAGGGGCGCGCCCTCGCCGCCGGCCGCCAGGTCGCGGCTCCGGAAGTCGGAGACGACCGGCCGTCCGGTCCGCTCGGCGACGATCGCGGCGGCGCCGAGCTGCATCGAGGCGCCGGGCATCCGCGGCCCGCGCGGCCGATGGAACACCGTCTGCCCGTGGGATCCGACCAGGTCGACGGCGTCGAGCGTCAGGTCGGCCGCGGTCGCGACCGTGCGCGCCGCCCCCGCGAACGCCTCTCCGAGACGCGCGTCGAGGTCGACGAGATCGGGCGCGGGCGCGTGGGCGGCGGCGAAGATCCGCTGGCGGAGCGTCGGTTCGTACGGGACGCACGTGAATGCCCGCAGCGAGATCCGGACGCCGCCCGGCCGGTCCTCGAGTTC
>JBICIB010000992.1:0-3434 GCA_043101415.1 Planctomycetota bacterium JB042
CCGAGGACCGGGTCGACGTCTCCCGCGGCGTCGGCAGCCATCTCCGTCTCGTCCCGTCCGGGGGCGAGGACGCGCTGGCCCGGACCCTGTCCGAACTCGCGCGGCTCGACCCGGACGTCGCGCATCACGTGACGCTGGGGCTCGCGCTCCCGTTCCGGACCTACCTGCGCCGGGACGTCGACGCGGTCCGCTGGCGCGACCGCAGGCTCGCGCAGTTCGTGCCGCCGGAGCTCTCGGCCGCCTCCCTGCGCGGCCGCGGCCTCGGCGCCGGACGGAGGCTGCTCCGGGTCGGCCAGCCGGTCGAGGACGTCGTCGCCGACCTCTCCGCGCCGGCGCCCGACTCTCCCGGCGAGGCGGCGGAACTCTGGTTCGGGCTCGGCGTCGCGCACGGCGAGGAGGACACCGCGTTCGCCGACGCGCTCGTCCAAGCGGTCCCCGACGCGCACCGGGACGACCTCTGGTGCGGATACGGCGCCGGGCTGCGGCACCGCCTCGGCGAGGTCGGCGTCCGCGACCGGTGGAGGCCGCTCCACGAGGGGACGCCGCCGGCCTGCCGCCAGGCGCTCGAGCGCGGCCTCCGGTGGAACCGGGTCTCGACGCCGATCGTGCTCCGACCGCGCCGGGGAGCCACTACGGGCAGTAGGTGACCGCCAGCCCCTGCGAGAGCGTGAGGTTGCCGCCCCACCCGGGATCGCGCACGACCCACTGGAAGTGATGCGTCGCCCCGACCATCGGCGCGGCGATCGGCCACGAGAGGGCGATTCCCCCCGCCGCGCCCGTCGTCCCGGCGAGCGTCCGCGTGTACCCCGGCCCCGCGACGAGGATCGTGCCGAACGGCTGGACGTCGTTCCCGATCCCGCCGCCCGCGACGAGCCAGCCGAACGACGCCGGCTTGAACCCGGCCCCGGTCAGCACGAAGTCGTTCGTCGTGAACGACGGCGATCCGGCCCAGTGGATGTCGACGACCTGGAACGTCGACGACACCTGCGGCGTCCCGTACTTCGTCGGCGTCGGACACCCGGGGTTCAGCTTCCCGTCGACCGCCAGGCGGAGCGCCGGGAGCTGCGAGAACCACTGGTCGCCCGGGCACGCGGTCGCCTTCACGTCGCCATGGCCGTAGACGTTCGTGACGACGCCGCCGTACCCCGCGTAGAACGACGACCCGAGCGGGTCGATCCCTTGCTGCGCGGCCTTCCACGCGAACAGCTCGGCGAGCGCGTCGAACATCGCGGCGGTCGGGACGTGCCCGTGCGGCGGGTGGAAGTACCCCATGGCGCAGACGCCCATCGAGCCGCAGTTGAACCCGTCGTGCGCCCCCTTCACGTCGTCGCCGCCGGCGCGCCCCTCGAAGATGTCGCCGTGCCGGCAGACGACGTAGTGGTAGCCGAGGTCGCACCAGCCGTTCGTGACCATGTGGTAGACCTGCATCCCCTTCACGTTCGCGGCGCACTGCGCGAGCGTCGTGCTGCTCCAGTGGGACGCCGACGCCGAGTGGTGCACCGCGAGGTGCGTCGTCGCGCAGTACGTCGGCGAGCAGACCGGCGGGTCGGCCCCCCAGAACGAGCGCGAGTAGACCGGCGGCTTCGGGTACGACCCGACGTGCGTGACGTCCGGCCCGGCGAGCGCGGCCACGGGGCCGTCGGCGGCGATCCAGACCACGCGAAGGTCGTCGACCCGCGCCGGCCCGACGACCGTCAGCCGCGCCGTCGTCCCCGCCCCGTCCGGGTGGACCACCAGCGCCCCGACCCGGAGCGCCCCCGCCGGGCGATCGGTCCCCACGACCTCCGGCGCCTGGTCGTGGTCCTCGACCACGGGGTACGGGAACGCCGCCTCCCCCTCCGCCGCCAGCGACAGCCGCGCTGCGCCGAGCGCCCCGCCCCACCACAGCCCGACCGCGTGCGCCGGGAACGGCGCCTCGAACGTCCGCTCGACGACCTCCCCGGGGGCCGCGACCACCCCTCCGACCCTCTCGACCACCGCCCCCTCGACCCCGCCCGACGGCGAGGAGAGGGCGAGTCCGGCCACCAGCACGATCGACGACGACATCTTCGGCTCCTCCCTGGGCGGTCCGACGTCAGTGTAGGAGGACGAGGCGAACGCGGGAGCGCTTCTGCGCGGCAGGGTCAGGGCGCGTACGCTGGTCGGAGAGAAGACGGAGGACCCACCATGCTCGCGCTCCCCCCCGCGCTCGTCGCCCTCGCCCTGTTCGCCCCGGCCCAGAACGTGGCCGTCGACGACGACAGGATCAAGATCCAGTTCGACGAGGTCGACGGGACGCTGGTCCCCGACTTCCTGAAGCTGATGCAGATCCAGCTCGGTCGCCAGGTCACCTTCGATCCCCGAGACGTCGAGGACCTCCGGCTCCTCGTCCTCGGCGCGCAGGAGATCCCGCGGCGCGACTTTCGCCCCTACGCGGAGACGCTCCTGCTGACGCAGGACCTGGTGGTCGTCGAGTACGGCCCGGTCCTCGCCGTCCGGCGCAAGAGCCTGGACCGCGCGAAGGGGAACCCCGGCTACGTCAAGGGGCTCGCGCCGTTCGTCCCGCGCGACGAGCTGATGGCGGGATGGGAGGGGCGGCGCCAGGTCGTCATCACCGCCGTCCCCCTCGCCGCGCTCGACCCGCAAGAGGCGACGAACATGCTCCAGACGTACTTCCTCGACCCGATGGTCGAGTCGATCCGGAGCGTCGACGGCGCGCGCACCCTCGTCCTGACCGGACACGCGGAGTCGCTGCGTCAGGTGGTGGAGCTCGTCGCCGAACTCGACCGGGCCGCGGCCGCCGACGCGGCCCGCCGCACGGACGAACTCGAGGCGCGGCTCGAGTTCCTCGAGGAACGGCTCGACGCGCTCGAGGAGCGGGACGAGGAAGAAGAAGAAGAAGAAGAAGAAGAAGAAGAAGACGAAGAGGAAGAAGAGGGCTGACCGTGCGCCGCGTGCCGGGACCGGACGAACGCGCCGTGACCCGCGTCACGAACGCCGGCGGACGACCCGATCGATCCAGGCGCGCGGGAACAGGAGCCACGCGACCGCCGCGAGCCCCCCGGCGGCCGCGAGGTTCACGACGCAGAGCGGGCGGTGGAACAGCTCCTGGACGTAGAGCGTCGCCGCGGACGCGCCGAGCGCGATCGACGCGAGCCCTCGAACGATCGACATGCTCTCTCGGACGTCGCGGCCCGGCTCCTCCTTGCCGACGAATCGCGACGGAATCCGCGTCGACTCCGAGCGGGACGGAAGGGAGGAGCCGTCACGCCGTCTCCTCTCCCGGGAGACGTCCGATGCCACGAACTCAGCGCGTCGTCCGCGGCCTCACCCTCGCCGCCTTCATCCTGTTCGTCCTCCAGGCCGTCGTGATCGGCCGGTCGAGCGTCTCGCACCTCGACCTCGCCTCCGGGCGAGGCCGGACCACGGAGTGGCTCGGCGGCGTCCCGTACCGC
>JBICIB010000993.1:0-5749 GCA_043101415.1 Planctomycetota bacterium JB042
CCGACGATGTCGGCGATCCCGCGCATCGTGATCTCGCCCACGAACGGCGCGTACGACCAGCCGATGCACCGCTCCCGGCGCTCCGCCTCGGTCTTCGGGATCCCGCCGCCGGCGTAGACCGGAACGAGCATCAGGAACCCCGGCTTGCGGGCGTCGTCCTGCACCAGGGTGATGATGTTCGTGATGCGGGTCTCGCCGGTCCGCATCGACTCGGTCGCGGCCGCGCGCCGGTTCGCCTCGCTGCCGATGTCGAGGCCGCGCGCCGGGAGGTTCGGCGCGAGCGGCTCGATGAAGTCGATGACGTAGCGATGCTCGGGGTGCGGCGCGTCGAGGACGGTCACCTCGAACTCCGGCGCCGACGTCGCGCGGACCTCGGCGACCCAGTCGTCGATGCTCCCCGGAGGGAGGCGCCGGATGAACCCGAGCCCGCTGATCCCGGGGAACGAGCGCTCGAGGTCGAGGCGGCCGACGTACTCCCCCCACTCGCTCCGATCGACGTGGCGGCTGGCGTGGAACAGCGCGGCGCCGGAGAGGAGGCCCTGCTCGTACTTCTCCAGCCGCTCGCGGGCCGCCACCATGCCGCGCTCGACCTGGCGTTCGAACAGGAGCGCCGCCCGCTCCTCGGCGGACCGGTGGACGGCCTCGCCGCTGAGGATGGTCATGGCGACGCTCGCCGCCTCGATCAGCAGCCCGACCACGAGGAAGGGCTGCCACCGGAGTCGGCGGGCGGGGGCGGAGCTCGGTCGGTTCACGATGGGAACGCGGCGAGAGCGGTCGGCTCGCACCCCGTGGAGGCTGGTTGGCTTCAGGGAGATTCGTCCGCGCCACCCCCGAACTTGAGGGTCGGTCGGAAGAGGACGGGCGGGGCGGGGTCGAACGCCCCGGTCGACCCCGTCACTCGCCGTAGCGGAGCTCGATCGTGGCGAGGGCGCGCGCGGGGCCGTCCGGGCGCCGCTCCACCGGGAGCAGGAAGAGACGGCCGTACTCGTCCTCGCCGAGGTTCCCCTTCTCGTCGAGGCGATCGATCGTGCCGCCGAACGCGCGGACGAGCGCGGGGATCGTGTTCGAGTGGCCGGCGAGCGCGACGACCGTGCCGGCGGGGAGCGCGGCGAGCTCCGCGGCGAGAGCCTCGAGGTCGCGCGCCGGGCGCACGGTCACCTCGACGCCCGTCGCGCGCGACAGCGGGGCGAGCGTCTCCCGGGTGCGGCGGTACTCGGTGGCGACCAGGCAATCGGCGCCGGCCGGCGCGAGGAGGGACGCCAGCGTGCGCGCCCGCTCCGTCCCGCGCTCGGTCAGCCCCGGATCGCGCGGCGCGTCCGGGTCGGTCCCCTTCTCGGCGTGTCGGACGAGGATCAGGGTGACGACGCCGGTCCGGGCCTCGTCCGCCCCTTCCGCTCCCTCCGCCCCGAGGAGGCTCTCGGCGGCGAGGCAGGAGACGAGTCCGCCGCCGAGGAACGCGCGGCGGTCCGGCCGTGGATCGGAGGGCGTCATGGTCGGCTCCGGGGGCTCCCGCCGCGACATCGTACGGACCGCGCCGTCAGCGTCGCGTCGGACGCCACGAGACGGGTCACCGGTCCGGGTGTGGATCGAGGAAGGAGGGAGAGCGCGACGGACCTCGCCTCGGGGAGAGGAGAGGAAAGAAGACCAGGGGGGAGCTCCGGGGTATAGGGGGAAGGGGGATGAGCTTTACACCTTGCGGCAACCCCTGGTCTCGCGCTCAACGTAGACGCTTCCCGGCGGATTGGGAACCGAATCCGCCGATTCTCGCACCGATCAGCGTCGCGATCTTGCAACACCGCGGCGGCGGTTCTGTCGGCCATGCGCTGACTTGCGCGCGCCCCCGCCGGAGCGTCCCCCGCGCGGCGCCGGGCTCGGCCGGCCGGCCTCGCGGTCGTCGAACCCGGCGATCCGCTCGACGCGGATCTTCGCGGCGAGCTTCTTCTCGATGGCGCGGACCTGCTCGTCGTCGTCGCGCGTGACGAAGGTGACGGCGCGTCCGGCCCCTTCGCTCCGCCCGGTCCGGCCGATCCGGTGCGTGTAGGCGTCCGGCGTCATCGGCACGTCGAAGTTGACGACCAGCGAGACCTGGGCCACGTCGATCCCGCGCGCCGCGATGTCGGTGGCGACGAGCACGTCGTACTTCCCCTCGCGGAACCCGTTCATCGCCCGATCGCGCTGCGGCTGCGACATGTTCCCCTGCAGGGCGACGGCGTGGTGCCCGTCCCGGTCGAGCTGCTGCGCGAGGCGCTTCGCGCGGTGCTTGGTCCGCGTGAACACGATCGCCGAGTCGTACTCCTCGTGGTCGAGGAAGTGGCGGAGGAGCTTCGCCTTGGCGTCCGGCGCGACCGGCACCAGCGCGTGCTCGATCGTCTTCGGCGGCGCGGAGTGCTCGAGCTCGACGACGTGCGGCCGGTGCAGCAGGCCGTCGGCGAGCGAACGGATCTCGGGCGGCATCGTGGCCGAGAAGAGGAGGTTCTGGCGCTCCTCGGGGAGGGCGCGGAGGAGTCGGCGGATGTCCGGCAGGAACCCCATGTCGAACATGTGGTCCGCCTCGTCGAGGACGAGGATCTCGACGTCGTCGAAATCGACGTGGCGCTGCTGGTAGAGGTCGAGCAGGCGGCCGGGGCACGCGACGACGATGTCGGCTCCCTCGCGGAGGGCGCGGACCTGCCGGTTCTGGTTCACGCCGCCGATGATCGTGACGGAGCGGAGGTGCGTGTGACGGCCGAGCCGGCGGATCTCGGCGTCGATCTGCGCGACGAGCTCGCGGGTCGGGGCGACGACGAGGGCGCGCGGGCCGCTGTCGCGGGGCGCGGTCGTCGAGGCGAGGTAGCGCAGGATCGGCAGCGCGAACGCGGCCGTCTTGCCGGTCCCCGTCTGGGCGAGGCCGAGGACGTCCCGCCCCTCGAGGGCGGCGGGGATCGTCTCGACCTGGATCCGGCGGGGGGTGGTGAAGCCGGCGTCGGCGAGGCCCCGGTGCAGCTTGGCACCGAGGTCGAACGCGGCGAAGCCGTCCGCGGACGGACGGAGGTTCTTCTTCGAATCGGACATGGAGTGTGTTCGTGGGCGACGGCTCCCGCGTCGGCGGGAGGCGGTCGTCGTGGATCGGGTCCCTACAGCCGTGGGGAGGGATCGGGAGGGGGCGGCGTGATCTCCGCTCGGTGAGCGCGGTGGCTCGGCGGGATCCAGCTGATACGCCGACGGCCGCGGACTTGCGGCCGAGAGGTGGTTCTCGGGCGGGACGTTAGCCGTCGGACTCCGCCCTTGCGAGAAGGAATTCGAGAACGGTCTCCCGGGGAGACCGACGATGGAGGGTCACTGGACGTCGAACTCGAGGCCGTTCGTGACCGTGGGGGGCGCCGCGGAGCCGTCGAGGACGAACGCCTGCATGCGGACCAGGCCCGGCGGGGTCCCGAGCGGGAGGAACGCCTCGGTCCGGGTCGAGCCGAACCCGCTGAGCGGGATCGGACCGAGCAGGAGCGGCATGGGCGGGGAGACCAGCAGGTCGCAGCCGCCGCCCATCGGCAGCTCGCCCCGCTGGGTGCCGAAGGCGACGAACGCCTTCCCGAACGGCGAGCCCCGCAGGAGGCTCACGGCGACCGGGTGGCCCGGCCGGACGCAGCCGCGCATGTGCAGCTCGGGCGCTTCCGGGTGGGGGCCGGAGCACCCGTTGCCGTACGGGAGCGTCGAACCGCAGACGCCGGGCGCGATCTTCGCGAGGTGGAGGATCCGGTCCTGGGCGTCCCCGTCTCCGTTCCGGTCGACGCCGCCGTTCGCGCTCTCGGAGCAGGAGAACGCGAGCCACTCCCCCGCCGCCTGCACGTCCGCGCCGTCGAGGCCGACATCGATGGTGGTGCCGAACTCCGACTCGAACACGAGGAGGACGTCGTCGTTCGCGTCGCCGTCGCCGTTCCGGTCGACGCCGCCGTCCGCCTGCTCGTCGATCCGGATCACCACGCGGTCGTCGTCGCCCGCGCCGACCACCCCCGCGACCCCGAGGTTGCGGACCGAGCCGTCGATGACGTGGATCACCTTGGGGATCTGCTCGCCGACCGAGATGTCGCCGTCGGCGTTCAGGTCGGCGCCGACCAGGTACTCGTAGACGAGGTATCCGATCCGCCGGCGCTCGAAGGTGTACGGCGTCCCCTCGGCCGCGAGGTTGGTCGTGACGCGCGTGGTCACGTCGTGGACGTGGAGGACCCAGTCCTGCGCGTCGCCGTCGCCGTTCAGATCGGCCTGGCCCTGCGACCACTCGAAGACCGCGAACGCGATCCAGTGGCTGTCGACGAGCGGAGCGGTGCTCGCCACCGCGAGGTCGTGGGTCTCGCCGGTCAGGATGTCGTGCGAGAAGAGGACGACGTCCTTGCCGTCGCCGTCGCCGTTGAAGTCGAGGCCGCCCTGGCTCGACTCGGAGACCGAGAAGACGAGCGTGTCCGACACCCGGATCGGGTCGGCCGCCGCGAGCCCGAGGTTCACGATCGGCGGCGTCGTCGGCCGGTGGAGGTGCAGGACGAGGTCGTACCGGTCGCCGTCGCCGTTCAGGTCGGTGTTCGCCTGCGACGCCTCCTCCACGAGGATCACCACGGTGTCGCCGAAGACCGGCGCCGGCTGGGTCCACGGGACGGCGAGCCCGAGGTTGGCGAGGCCGCCGTTCGCGAGGTCGAGGACGAACACCACGCCGTCGAGGACGTCGCCGTCGCCGTTCAGGTCGGTGTAGCCCTGCTCGGTCTCGCCGACGACGACGGTCGCGCGGGCGCCGTCCATCCGGGTGGTCGGGCCGCCGAACGACGGCCGCGCCGCGAGGCCGAGGTTGGTCGTGACGCCGGTGGCGAGGTCGTGGAAGTGGAGGACCGAGTCCGCGACGTCGCCGTCTCCGTTCAGGTCCGCGAGCCCCTGGGCCGCCTCGAGCACCTCGAACAGCACCCATCCGCCGGAGATCATCGGGCGGTAGAAGCTCCCCGCGATGCCGAGGTTCGACACCGTGCCGAGGTCGGCGTCGAAGACGTGCGGGACCACGTCGTACTGGTCGCCGTCGCCGTTCGCGTCGATCCCCTGCTCGGCCTCCGGGACGTGGAACGCCACCCGGTGTCCGTCGACCGCGAGGCCGGACGTCACGGCGAGGCCGAGGTTGGTGACGATGCCGGTCGCCGTGTCGACCGAGTGGACCACCAGGTCGAGCGCGTCCCCGTCGCCGTTCCGGTCGAGGGTCCCCTGCTGGCCCTCGTCGACGGTGAAGAAGACGTACGCGCCGTCCGCGGTCAGCTCGAACTGCTCGGCGTGGAGGGCGAGGTCGAGGATCGTGATCGGCGGCGGGTCGCTCGCCGCGAGCGGGGCGGCGAGGATCGCGACGAGGAGCGCCGCCGCGGGGACGCGGCGGAGTGCGGTCGTCGTTCGGCCATGTGAGTCGCGAGTCAACTGCACTCCCTCGGATCGGTGGCGCCGGCACACCCCCGTCCCAGACCGGTTCGAGGGTATCAGAGCGGCGACAGGCTGTCACGGGGCGGTCTCCCCGGGGTTCCGAGGGGATTCCTCGGCGGATTCGAGGTCGGATCGTGAGCGGGGCCGCGAGAGTCCCGCCCGCGCGGGCCGCGGAGGCGGCTCGCCGGGGGGAGGACGACCGTCGCGACGAGGAGGCCCGCGGCGAGCGCGCCGGCGACGAGGGCGGTCCGGAAGGCGGTCTCCGTGCCGGAGAGGGCGTCGTCGGCCAGGAACGCGACGAACGACCGGAACCCGACGCTCCCGGGGACGA
>JBICIB010000994.1:0-5346 GCA_043101415.1 Planctomycetota bacterium JB042
GGCGGCGGAGCCGTGGAGGTTCGCGCGGCCGCGACCGAACCGGGGTCTCCGTCGGCCCCGCCACGCCGCGACGGCGCGGACGGGCCGATCGCCAGGTCGGCCAGTCCGACGGCCGCGACCGCGAGCAGGACGGCGACGATCGGCGCGCGCGCGGATCGCGACGCCGTCATCGCGCCGCCCCCGGGCCGCGCGCTCGCCGCCGACTCGCCGGGCCGCGCCTCACCGGAGCCCTCCCGCCAGGTCGCTGTTCGCCGCGAGGTACGCGAGCGTGAACGACAGACGCGCGACCTTCGCCACCTTCTCCTCGATCAGCTTGTCCGCCGTGTCCGACGGCTGGTGGTAGTCCTCGTTCGTCTTCCCCTCGTTGAAGAAGACGGTCGGGATCCCCTCGCGATGGAACGGGTACTGGTCGCTCCGCTGGAAGTACTCCTTGCCGCCCCGCCCCACCTTCAGCCGGCAGTTCGACTCCTTCACCGCCTTCGACAGCAGCCGGTCGAAGAACGTCTTGTCGGGCGGCGGCGTCGCCTCGATCGCGTTCTTCCTCCCTCGCGAGATGATGTCGAGGTTGATCATGCCGTAATGCTTCGACATCGCGATCGGCGGCTCGCGGCACCACGCGTACGACCCGAGCAGCCCCCGCTCCTCCCCGGTGAACGCGATGAAGACGACGGAGCGCCGCGTCGACGGCTTCCCCTCGCCGAACGCCTGCGCCACCTCGAGGAGGCCCGCCACGCCTCCCGCGTTGTCGTCCGCCCCGTTGTAGACCCGCCCCCGGTCGTCCATCCCGACGTGGTCGAGGTGCGCGCCGACGACCACGACCTCGCCGAGGAGCTCCTGGTCGCGCCCGGGATACCGCGCCGCCACCTGCGGGACCGGCCGCGACTCCTCGGTCACGACCAGGTCGAGGCGGATGCGGGCGTCGACGTCGAACGAATCGGGCTTGCGGCGCCCGTCGATCCGGTCCCGCAGCTCGGTCGGAGAGCGGCCGAGGATCCTCTCGGCCAGGTCGAGCGTCACCACCACCGTCGGCAGCGCGAGTTCGGAGGGCCCGCCGCGCCGCCCCCCGCCGCGACCGGCGAGGATCGGGAGCTGCGCGTTCATCCAGACCCCGCTCTCCTCGGCGGTGGCGGGGCTGACGACCACTCCCACGGCGCCGAGCTCGGCCGCCTTCTTCACCTTCTCGGAGAGGGAGCTCGCCTCGGTCGCCTCGAGCCCGTCGAAGAACCGCGGGTTGTCGTCGTCCGCGCGCGGCTCGCGCGCCAGCACGACGACGATCTTCCCGCGCACGTCGACGCGCTTGAACGAGTTCCAGCGGTACTTCCGCTCCTCGATGCCGTACCCGCAGAAGACGACGTCCCCTTCCGCCGTCCCGGACGGGCTCGCCTTGGCGGGGACGAACTCCTCGCGGAGGGTCGCCAGCTCGTCCCCCTGGGCGCCCGCGAGGACGAAGGTCGTCGACGGCGACACGTCGCGCACGTTCAGCGCGTACGGGACGAGGAACGAGTCGTCCGCCCCGACCGGGACCAGCCCGTAGCGCGAGAACTGCTCGGCCACGTACTCGCACGCCTTCACCATCCCCGGCTGCGGCGTGTCGCGCCCGGCGTAGACGTCGCGGGTCAGCAGGTCGACGTGGGTCCGGACGTCCTGGTCCGTCACGGTCTCGAGCGCCGGTTCGAACCCGGCGTCGACCTCGTCGGAGGTCGGGGCCAGGAGGAGCGGGGCGAGGAGGGCGGCGAGGAGCTTCGTCATGAGGGAGCGCGCACCACGGTTCGCAGCGGGATCCGGAGGCCGTCCTCCGCGATCGTAACGCGTGCGCCGGAGAACTCACGCGCGACCCGGCGCGCATCTTCGACGTCGACCTCCGGGTAGAAGTGCGTCAGGACCAGCCGCCGGCACCCCGCGCGGGCCGCGATCGCCGCCGCCTTCCTCGGCGTCAGGTGCCCGCGAGCCGTCGATCCGTCCGCGAACGCGGCCTCGAGCACGTAGCAGTCCGCCCCGCGGGCGACGTCGACCGCCCCGTCGCAGACGTCGGTGTCGCCGGAGACCGCCAGCACGAATCGGTCGGCCCCGTCGTCCGAGGAGAGCGTGAACCGGTACGCGAGGCTCGCCGGCGAGTGCAGGATCGGGAACGCCTCGGCGGCGACCGACCCGAGGTCGAACCGCCCCGGCGCGAGCTCGCGGACGACGCGGTCGCCGGGAGGGAGCGTGATCCAGCCGCCGAACACGCCCTCGAGCCGCTCGAGGAGCGCCGCCGTCCCCGGGCCGCCGAGGATCTCGAGCGGTCCGGCCGGCGGCGGCAGGGCCGGGCTCTTCCGCGCGAACAGCACCGCGACGACGTCGAGGCAGTGGTCGGGGTGGTGGTGGGTCAGGAGGACCCGTCCGATCGTCTCGGCCGGGAACCCGGCGCGGCACGCCCTCTGGAGCGCGCCCGGGCCGGGGTCGATCAGGGTGACCTCGTCCCCGACCGCGAGGACGGCGCCGGAGGGGCCGCGGCGCGGCGTCGGCACGGCGGTCCCCGAACCGAGGATCACGAGCTCGCGCCGCGCCGCCGGTCGCTCGGTCATGCGTACCCGTTCGGGTGCGCCTCGAGCCAACGCCAGGCCGTCTCCACGATCTCCCGCAGGGACTCGTGCTCGGGCCGCCAGCCGAGTTCGTCCCGCGCCCGGGCCGACGCCGCGACGAGGGTCGGGGGGTCGCCGGCGCGCCGCCCCTCGATCGCCACGTCGAAGTCGCGGCCCGTCACCTCGCGCACGGTGTCGACGACCTGCTTCACCGAGTAGCCGCTGCCGCACCCGAGGTTGAACGCGCGGCACGACCCGCCGGCGGCCGCGAAGTCGAGCGCCCGGACGTGCGCCTGGGCGAGGTCGGTGACGTGGACGTAGTCGCGGACGCACGTGCCGTCCGGCGTGTCGTAGTCGTCGCCGAAGATCCGCATCCACGGCGCCCGTCCGAGGGCGGCCCGGATCGCGTTCGGGACGAGGTGCGTCTCCGGGTCGTGGTCCTCGCCCAGCTCGCCGTCGGGGTCGGCCCCCGCCGCGTTGAAGTACCGCAGGAAGATCGGGCGGAGGGAGGAGGCCGCGGCGCAGTCGGTGAGGAGGTCCTCCGCCATCGCCTTCGAGCGGCCGTACGGGTTGACCGGCCGCCGCGGCGTCTCCTCCGGGATCGGCACGACGTCCGGCTCGCCGTACGTCGCCGCGGTCGACGACAGGACGAACGTCCCGACCCCGGCCGCGACGCACGCCTCGGCGAGGCGGAGCGTCCCGACCACGTTGTTCTCGTAGTACTCGAGCGGCCGTTCGACCGACTCCCCGACGTAGCACGACGCGGCGAAGTGCATCACCGCCTCGACGCCACGCGCCCTCATCTCGCGCTCGACCCGCGGCCGGTCGTGGACCGACGCCTCGATCAGCTCGACGCCGAGGAGGGCCCCGACGTGACCCCGGCGGAGGTCGTCGAGGGCGACCACGTCGTGCCCCTCCTGCCGGAGCCGCTTCAGCGCGTGGCTGCCGATGTAGCCGGCCGCCCCGGTGACGAGGACCTTCATCGCGCGCGCCTCCCCGCCCGCCGGTCGGAGGTCTGCGCTCGCGTGCGCCTCACGGGCGGTCGACGGAGCGCCGCCCGTCGGCCCAAGTCTCTTCCAGAAAAAAGCTTCAGTCCCATCACGACGTCCGCCGACGGGTTCACGGGACGAGGATTGTAGGCCCGGCATCGGTCGGTGATCCCCCGATTTTCGTTGATCGGGGTCGACCTCGGCCTAGCATGACGCCCGGGCCGAGCCGGGGGGCGGGGCCACGGACGGCGTCGCATGGATCCCCCGGTGCCGACGGTCCCGGCAGCCGAGACCGGCGCGAACCCATCCGGTGATCGCCGAGACATCCAGAGCGGATTTCCCTCTGGCGATACCGTGTGGCGTGTCTTCGAAGGTGGTCAGCATGTCGCTACAGGTAGCGTTGTTCCTGGGCATCATCATGGTCGCCTTCGTGCTGAGGCTCACCATCGAGTACCTCGAAGAGAAGTGATCCGCGCGCGCCGCCGGCGTGTGCGCCCTGGCGCCCGAGAACAGACCACGACCGATGGGGTCGACTCCGCCGCGGGGCGGGGTCGACCCTTTCGATTCCCGAGACCGTCCGACACCGAACTCCGGGGAGGAGACCCTTGGCGACGACCCCCCTTCTCGACGCATCCCTCGACGGCCTGACGCGCGTCAGCCGCGGCAAGGTCCGCGACATCTTCGAGGTCGGAGACGACCTCCTCCTGGTGGCGACCGACCGGATCTCGGCGTTCGACGTCGTGATGGACGAGGGGATCCCCCACAAGGGACGGGTCCTCACCCACGTCTCCGAACACTGGTTCCGCGAGCTCGCCGACCTGCTCCCCCACCACATGATCACGACCGACGTCGACGCGATGCCCGACGCGGTCCGGCGGCACGCGGACGTCCTCGCCGGCCGGTCGATGCTCTGCCGCCGCGCCGAGCCCCTGCCGGTCGAGTTCGTCGTCCGCGGGTACCTCGCCGGCTCCGGCCTGAAGGAGTACCGGAAGGTCGGCAGCATCTGCGGCGTCGAGCTCCCGCCGGGACTCGAGGAGAGCTCGCGCTTCGAGACGCCGATCCTGACGCCGACGACGAAGGCCGCGGTCGGGCACGACGAGCCGATGACGTTCGCCCAGGTCGAGGAGACGCTCGGCGAGGACCTCGCCCGCGCGGCGCGGGACGCCGCGATCCGGATCTTCCAGGAGGCGCACTCCCGCGCGGCCGAGAAGGGGCTCCTCCTCGCCGACACGAAGTTCGAGTTCGGCCTGATCGAGGGCGAGCTGGTCTGGATCGACGAGGCGCTCACGCCCGACTCGTCGCGCTACTGGAGCCGGGAGACGTGGAAGGCGGGCGAGCCGCAGCAGCCGTGGGACAAGCAGGTCCTCCGGAACCACCTCCTCTCGCTCGACTGGAACAAGCAGCCGCCGCCGCCTCCGCTGACCGACGAGATCGTCCGGGAGACGAGCCGCCGGTACGTCGAGACGGCGAAGATCCTCACGGGAACCTCCCCCCTGCCGGAGAACGGAGCATGAGCCGCAAGGTCGCGATCGTCATGGGGTCCGACTCGGACCTCCCCCATCTCGAGCCGGCCGTCGAGACGCTGAAGCGCCTCGAGGTCCCGTGCGAGGTCCGGGTCCTCTCGGCCCACCGCACCCCCGAGGAGGCCGGCGAGTTCGCCCGGACGGCCGCCGAGCGCGGGTTCGGGGTGATCATCGCCGCCGCCGGGGGGGCCGCCCACCTCGCCGGCGCGATGGCCGCGCACTCGCTCCTCCCGATCATCGGCGTGCCGATCTCCGCCACGCCGCTGAACGGCA
>JBICIB010000995.1:0-4218 GCA_043101415.1 Planctomycetota bacterium JB042
GGGACGCCGGGCCCCGGCCGCCCGCCGTTCGCCCTCTCCCCCCGGAGGGTGCGTGGTGCATCCCCCGGCCCGAGGCGCGTCCACCGGCATGAACGACCCGTCCGACTGCTTCCCCGCCGTGTACGACGAGCTCCGCCGCCTCGCCGGCGGCCTGCTCGCCGCCGAGCGCGACGGCCACACGCTCGACCCGACCGCGCTGACGCACGAGGTCTGGTTGCGCCTGCGCCGGAGCGAGAACGCCGCCTCGCTCGACCGCGGGGCGTTCGTGGGGCTCGCCGCCCAGGCGATGCGGCGCATCCTGACCGAGCACGCCCGGCGGCGCGCCGCCCGGAAGCGCGGCGGCGACGTGCGGCGCACGACGCTCGACGGCCGGGCGGCGCCGGACGACCCGTCCGAGCTCGCCCTCGACCTGGAGGCCGCGCTCGCGGAGCTGGAGCGGATCGACGCCGACCTGGTCCGCCTCGTCGAGCTGCGGTTCCACGGCGGCTGCGACACGGCGGAGATCGCGGCCGCGCTCGAGCTGTCGCCCCGGACGGTGAAGCGGCGGTGGCGCTTCGCCCGGGCGTGGCTCGGCGACCGGGTCCGCGCGCTCTCGACCGCGGAGGACGACGGATGAACGAGTGGGATCGGGTGCAGGAGCTGTTCGCGGAGGTGGCGGAGCTCGCGCCGGCGGAGCGGGCCGAGCGGCTCCGGGAGCGGACCGGCGGGGACGCGCGGATCGCCCGTCGGGTCGAGGCGCTGTTGGCGGCCGACACGCTCCCGGTCGACGCGCTCGACGACGGGGCCGCCGCGCTGCTCGCGCGCCTGTCGGACACGCCGCGCCCCGAGGCGCTGATCGGCCTGACGTTCGACGCGTACCGGATCGACGACCGGATCTCGTCCGGCGGGATGGCGCACGTCTACCGGGCGACCCGGCGCGTCGGCGGGGCCGAGCGGCGGATCGCGCTGAAGGTGCTGCGGCCCGGGCTCGACGGCGCCGCGTTCCTCGAGCGTTTCGAACGCGAGCGCGCCACCCTCGCCGCGCTCGAGCACGAGAACGTGGTGACGTTCCTCGACGCCGGCGCCCTCCCGGACGGTCGGCCGTTCCTCGTCATGGAGTACGTCGACGGCGAGCCGATCACCGTCTGGTCGCGCGGCGTCTCGAGAGACGACGTCCTCGAACGCTTCGCCGAGGTGCTGGCCGCCGTCCAGCACGCCCATCAACGGCTCGTCGTCCACCGCGACCTGAAGCCGTCGAACGTCCTCGTCACGCCGAACGGCACGCCGAAGCTCCTCGACTTCGGCGTCGCGGCGGTCCTGGAAGAGGATGGCGGCGACGCGGCCGGCGGAGGACCTCTCACCCCGGCGTACGCGAGTCCCGAGCAGGTTCGCGGCGACCCGGTCACGACCGGCAGCGACGTCTTCGCGCTCGGCCTCCTCCTCCACGAGCTGGTCGCCGGCGCGCTCCCCGCCGACGGGCCGTCCGGCCGGGAGGTCACGGTCCGGGGCGACCTCGGCGCGGTGATCCGGAAGGCGATCGCGACCGAGCCCGCCCGCCGCTACCGCTCGGCCGATCGGTTCGCCGACGACGTCCGCCGGGTCCTCGCGCACGAGCCGGTCTCCGCCCGGCCGGCGACCTGGACCTACCGTTCGGCCCGCTTCGCGCGGAGACACCGGGGCGCGCTCGCGACCGGGGCCGCCCTCGTCGTCGCGGTCGCGACCGGTTGGATCGGCGCGGTCCTCGACCTCCGCCTCGCCCGGGCCGATGCCTCCACCGGATGGGGCGCGCACGCCGAGGCGAAGGCGGCGGCCCGCGTCTTCGAGGCGTGGATCGCTCGCGCGGCCTCCGGCGACCCCGCCCTCGCCGAGGACGCCGCGGCCCACCTCGAGCGCGCGCTCGCGGAGAACCTCGCGACCCACCCCGAGGCGGAGACCCTGGTCCGCCTCGCGCTCGCCGACCTCTACCTCTCCCGAGCCGAGGCCGGCGACGTCGAGCGCGCGCGCCTCCACGCCGAGCGCGCCGCCGAACTCGCCCGGACCACGCGCGGCGTCGGCCGCGCGGAGCGGGAGCGGGCGGCGGCGCTGGTCGAGCGGGTGATCCGCGTGGACCGGGCCCGGTAGGCGGCGCCCTGCCCCCGAGGGTCAGGCTTCCGGGAGCGCCCGCGCCGCGGCGACGAGCTGGTCGAGGGCCGTACCCCAACCGTCCATGAAGCCCATCCCCTCGTGCTGCTCGCGTCCGGCGGCGTCGACGTGCTGGGCGATCGCGGTGTAGCGCGTCCCGTCTCCCTCCGGCTCGATCAGGATCGTCGCCGTCATGAACGGCTTCTCCGCGGGCCGCCACCCCGGCATCAGAGCATCGGTCCAGACCAGGCGGCGCGGCGCCTCGACCTCCAGGAAGCAGCCGACGTTGTCGTGCTCCTCCCCCTCCGGGGACCGCATCACCGTCCGGAACGCCCCGCCGGGGCGGAGGTCGATCTCGCAGGCGACCGTCGTCCAGGGCGTGGGAGTGAACCACTTCACGACGTGTTCGGGCGTCGTCCAGGCCTTCCAGACGAGATCCGGTCGCACGTCGACGACGCGCTCCAGGACGAGGTCGAGGTTCGGATCGATCACGGGACGAGGGGTCATTCGTTCTCCTCGAGGTCCTTCACGAAGTCGTCGAGCCGGTCGAGCCGGCGTTCCCAGTGCGAACGCTGACGGTCCAACCATGTCGTCGCCCGGTCGAGCCGGTCCGGGACGAGCCGGACGGTCCGCACCCGCCCGCGCTTCCGTGAACGGACCAGGCCGCTCGACTCGAGCACCCGGAGGTGCTGGAGGAACGACGGGAGCGCCATGTCGAACGGCGCCGCCAGCTCGGTGACCGGGGCCGGCCCCCGCGAGAGACGCTCGACGACGGCCCGCCGCGCCGGATGGGCGAGGGCCTGGAAGAGCGCGTCGACGGGAGCGGTGGCGCCGGTCATCTCCGTGGACGATACGCCGCCCCCATACTTAGGTCAACACCTAACTATAGTCGGGTCGTGCCCCCCCGAGACGCGAGGAGGGCCGCCCCGAAGGGGACGGCCCTCGTCTTCACGAGCGTCTCGCTCGCGAGCGGGTGACGCGGGTCAGTTGAACGACTGGCCGCCGTTCACCGAGCCCGGCGAGTCGGTCGACGGGCCGGCCCAGGTGAAGTCGCCCGCCTCTGAGCCGGAGCCGGTCCGCTGCAGCGACTGGCCCGCCGCGGTCGACGACGTCTCGGCGACGCCGACGTCGGTCGAGGTCTCTCCCTGCGCCGCGCCGGAGGTGGCGGTGAACGAGCCTTCGTAGCTGATGAACTCGACGACCGCGCCCTGGTCGTCGATCAGAGCCAGACCGTCCGGCGCGCCGTTCTGCATCCCGCTGAACGCGACGCTGACGGTGCCGTAGCCGTTCGACTGGTTCGGGATCGAGCCGGAGAGCGACACGGTCTTGTAGTCGCCGCCGCCGCTCCCGTTGTACCCGACCACGCTCCAGCCGCTCAGATCGGTGCCGGCCGGGCCGGCGACCTCGACGAACTCGCCCTCGTCCGCGCCGCTGTCGTCGTAGTGGAACTCGTTGATCCACGGGTCGGGCGTGCTGCCACCGCCGCCGCCGGTGAACGACTGCCCGGCGTTGACGCCGCCCGGCGAATCGGTCGTCGGACCGGTCCAGGTGAAGTCACCGGCCGTCGCGCCGCTCCCGGTCCGCTGCAGCGAGTCCCCGGCCGCGGTCGAGCCGGTCTCCGCCACGCCGATGTCGGTCGACGTCATCCCGGACGCCGCGCCGGAGGTGGCCGTGAACGAGCCTTCGTAGCTGATGAACTCGAGCACGGTCCCCTGGTCGTCGACCAGCGCGAGGCCGTCCGGGGCGCCGTTCTGCATCCCGCTGAACGACACGCTGACGGTGCCGTACCCGCCCGACTGGTTCGAGATCGTGCCGGAGAGGGAGACCGTCTTGTAGACCGTGCCGTTGGTCCCGTTGTAGCCGAGGACCGACCAGCCGCTCAGGTCGGTGCCGGCCGGGCCGGCGACCTCGACGAACTCGCCCTGGTCCGCGCCGCTGTCGTCGTAGTGGAACTCGTTGATCCAGACCGAGGCGCCGCCTCCGCCCGTGCCGCCGCCGCCCCCGCCGGTGCCGAAGACGATGTCGACCCATTCCGGATGGTCGACGACCGGGTTGCGGTTCCCCTGGAACGAGTAGACGGTCTCGTGGAGCGTCACCTCGAACGCGTCGACCGGGTCG
>JBICIB010000996.1:0-5656 GCA_043101415.1 Planctomycetota bacterium JB042
GGCGGCGCGGCTGTGGCGGCGCTACGGCGAGGACTCGTTCGCGATGCTCCGAGCGATCGAGTCCGACCCCGCGCTCGCCGAACCGATCCTCCCCGGCGCCGAGGTGCGCCGCTGCGAGGTCGACCACGTCGCCCGCCACGAGTCGGTCCGCACCCTCGACGACTTCCTCCGCCGCCGCACCCGCCTCGCCCTCGTCACCCGACGCGAGGACCTCCTCGCCGACGAGGAGACGATGCGAGCCCTCGCCGAGTCGCTCTTCGGAGAAGACGCCGACCGCCGCTACGACGAGTGGAAGCGCGGAACGCCGTCGGGGTAGACCTGCGCGTGTCGCACTGCGGAGGCCGACTCTTCTTCCCAGCCGAGGGGATGGCCGGGCCGCGCGGGTCCACACCGTCCTTCGGCTCTCCGCGTCAGCGCCCTCTCTCCTGCTCTCCCTTGCTCTCCCCCTACCACTTCCCGAAGTCGAACGGCCGCGACGAGTCGAGCGTCCCGTCCTCCATGAACCGGAGCGCTCCGGCGAATCCGGCGGCCCAGCGGTCGATCTCCCACCGGGTGCGGACCTCCCAATCGTTCCTCTGGAAGGCGTGCCGGACGCGGGAGTCGCGGCGATCGAGGAACGTGGCGACGACCCGGCCGTCGGTGCCGTCGCGCAGGCGGGCCTCGAGCTGGACCTCGGCGTCGTAGTTCAGCCGCCCCGACGCCTGGTCGCGGTCCGGGAGGACCTCGACGAGCGTCGTCTCGAGGACGAGGGTGCCGGGGCCGACCGCGTCGGACGGAGTGCCGCCGGTGGTGCGGGCGATGCGCTCCTGCGCGTAGCGCGCGACCGTCGCGAGATCCCTGGGGCTGGCCGGCTCGAACATCCACGGCATCACCGCCCGCGTCTCCATCGTCTCGAGCCGGACGGGGTGCACGGCGATCGTCTGGAAGCCGCCCCAGTCCGTGCCCCGGTCGTACCAGACCCGCTGGAAGATCGGGCGCTCGAGGAGCGGGTCGGGGGCGGTGTAGGTCCGGCAGCCGGCGGACAGCAGCGCGGCGGCGACGAGGGGGAGCAGGACGCGATCGCTCACGGGACCTCCGATCGAACGGGATCGAACGAGGATACGGTCGCCGCGAGGGGGAGGGAAGCGGTCAGCCGGCGCGGCGGCAGTCGCGGACCTCCCGGCCGTCCCGGGAACGGTAGATGCGGCAGGTCCAGTCGACCTCCTCGTGCGTCGCCGAGCAGACCGACAGGAGGACGCCGACGAACGCGCCGTTCGCCGAGAGGTCGCGGAACGTGTGGGTGAACGGCGGGGCGAGGGAGGTGACGCTCGGGTAGACGAGCGGCGCCCGGGGGTTCCAGCCGCAGGTCGGCGACGAGAGGTCGGCGACGTAGAGGTTGACGTACACCTCCCGCCCGCGCGCGGCCGGCCGGACCGGCACGGCGACGACCAGGTCGAACCGGCCGCGCGCGGGAGAGGCGGAGACGACGTTCATCGCGGTGCGGTGCGTGGCCCGGGCCGTCGCGAGCAGGCGGGCGCGTTCCTGGTCGAGGTCGGTGGCGATCACGTCGTTCTCCCATGTCTCGGGGGCGCCCCGGGGAGGGGAGCGCCGGCGAGGATCGCAGCGGGAAAACCGGGGCGGGGCGTCCGCTCAGCCGGACTCGCGGGCGACGTCCGCCGTGGTGCGGGCCTTCGCCTCGGCGGTCTGCGTCGCGCCGTCGGGCCAGGTCACCTCGAGCTTCACCGGACCCTCGTGGCCGCCGAGGCCGAAGTGCGCCTCGGGGGCGTTCGACGCCTGGTAGCTCCCGGCGGTGTGGATCCAGCGGACGAGGGTCCGGTCGCCGAACGTCGCCGTCACCCGCGCGCCGAGCCCGCGGGGGTTCTTCGCGGTCGGGTCGATCAGGCGGACGACCAGCCACGACGCGCGCGCGCCGTCGTTCTCGAGGACCCGGAGCTTCTCGTTCACGCCGCCGACGACGACGTCGACGTCGCCGTCGCGGTCGAGGTCGCCGAACACCGCGGTCCGATCGCGGTGCCGTTCGCCGAGCCAGGCCCCCGCCCGGTCGGCGGTGGCCGGGACGAACCGCTCGCCGTCCCGCTCGTACAGGAGCGGCGTCTGACGGAACCCCCAGCGGTGCGGCTCGGTGATCTCCTCGGGGTAGACGTGGCCGTTGAACACGAGGAGGTCCTCGTCGGCGTCGTGGTCGAGGTCGACGAACATCGCGGCCCAGCCGAGGTACGGCCGGCTGCCGATGCCGAGCCCGTAGCGCTGCGTGCGGTCCTCGAAGAAGAGGTCGCCGTCGTTGACGTGCAGCGTGTTCGTGTCGTTCATGAAGTTGGTGGTGTAGACGTCGGGGAGGCCGTTGCCGGAGACGTCGCCGATCGCGATCCCCATCGTCGCCTGCTGGCCGCCCTCGGCGTTGGTCGCGATCCCCGAGGCGAGGCCCCGGTCGCGGAACGGGCCGTCGTCGCGTCTCCAGAACAGGTGGTTCGGTCCCGAGTCGTTCCCGACGAAGATCTCCGGGCGCCCGTCGAGGTCGAAGTCGAGGTGCGCCACGCCGAGCCCGTACCCCGGCTCGACGGCGAGGATCCCCATCGCGAGCGACACGTCGGCGAACGTCCCGTCCCCCCGGTTCTCGTACAGGACGTCGGCCTGCGGCTCGAGCCCCATCGGCCCGCCGAACACCTCGACGCCGGCGAACTCCATCGGCGGCGGCGGTTCGGCGGGGTCGAACCGGAGGAAGTTCGCGAAGTAGAGGTCGAGATCGCCGTCCCGGTCGACGTCGCCGAAGCACGCCGCGGTGCTCCACGCGTCGGCCTTCCCGGCGACGCCGGCCTCGGCCGCGCGGTCCGAGAGCTTGCCGCCGTCGTTCCGGAGGAGCGCGTTCTCGCCGAAGCACGCCACGGCCACGTCGTCGTCGCCGTCCCCCTCGACGTCGCCGACGGCGCAGCCGAACCCCCAGCGGCGGAACTCGAGGCCGGCGGCCTCGGTCGCGTCGGTGAAGCGGAGGCCGCCGTCGTTCCGATAGAGGCGGGCGCCCGGACCCGCGTCCGGGGCGTCGAGCGTCGCGCCGTTCGGGGCGAGGAGGTCGAGGTCGCCGTCGCCGTCGACGTCGAGCAGGGCGAGGCCGGCCCCCTTCACCTCGAGGATCTGCGTCGAGGGCGTGCGGCCGGACGTGAGCGTGAGGTCGACGCCCGACGCGTCGGTGACGTCGCGGAGGTGCAGCGGAGCGAGCGCACCGCCCCCGTCCTCGGCGGGCGGCACGTCCGCCGGACGGCGGCAGGCGAGGGGGGCGCACGCGAGCGCGAGCGCGACCGGGACGAGGGCCGTCCGTCGCCCCCTCATCGTCCGAGCCTCCGCTTCGCTTCCCGGTGCATCCGGAGCGCCTGTTCGGACGCGACGGTGTCGCCGAGCCGCGCGCAGACGCGGTGGAGCTTGAACCACGCCTCGTACGCGGTCGGGAGCTCGCTCACGCACGCCTCGAACCGTCGCCGCGCCTCGTCGTAGTCGCCCCGGAGGAGCGCCACGTCGCCGAGCCCCGCCTCCGCCTTCGCCACGTCCCGCTTCAACTGGGCGGCCGCCCGAGGGTCCCCCTCGGCGCGCGCGAGTTCGGCCTCGGCGAGCGCGATGCTCTTCGAGAAGCACCGCTCCGCCTCGTCGCCCTCCGCCGCGTCGACCGCGACCAGACCGAGTCCGAACCACGCGTCGCGCTCGTCCGGGTCGAGCTCGAGCGTCGCCTCGAACGCCGCCTTCGCGCCGGCCGGCTCGCCCGTGTACCAGAGGCACCAGCCGTACATGTAGAACGCCGCCTCCGCCTTCTCGAACGTCGGTCCGATCGCGAGCGCCCGCTCGAACGTCGGGCGCGCCTCGGAGTACCGCTTCTCCTTGTGGTGCGTGAAGGCGAGCCAGAAGGTGGCGCGGCCGTGGTCGGGGTGCCTCTCGAGGACCCCGCGGAGGACGGGGCGGGCCGCCTCGTACTCCCGGCGGGCGATCAGCGTGCGCGCGGTCTCGATCTCCGGCGGGTCGGCCTGGGGGGCGGTCGAGGTCGGGTCCCGATAGCGGGGGAGCGCCGCCTCGACGATCGCGACGGGATCGTCCGGGGGCGCGTCGGCGGACGTCGCGGGGCGCGGGCCGGGGTCGGCGGCGTCGCGCGGGCAGGCGAGGAGCGCCACCGCGGCGAGCGGCGCGAGCGGGAGGGCGGAGGGGAGACGCATGAGCTCCATCGTAGCCGAGGGGGGGTGCGACCGCTCGCGCCCCGATCGACGGGCGGTACGATCGGGCGGATGTCCGTGAAGTCGCCGTTCCGCCCCGGTCGGGAGGGGCCGACGCTCGAGTGGAAGGTGTCGCTCCCGCGCTCCGACCGGGTGGCGGCGACGTTCGCGGCGTTCGCCAACGGCGCGGGCGGTCGGCTCCTGGTCGGGGTCTCCGACTCCGGCGAGCTGGTCGGCGTCGACGACGCGGCCGCGGTGCGGAGCGCCCTCGAGCGGCTGGCCGCCGAGCGACTCGACCCTCCGGTCCCCGTGCGGACGCGGAGGATCTCCGTCGACGGGAAGGTGGTCGTCGAGGCGCGGATCGAGCGCGTCGACGACGGGCCGGTCGCGGCGGTGACGCGCGGCGGGCGGTCGGCGGTCTACGTGCGCGAGGGGAGTTCGTCGCGTCCCGCCGACGCGAGCGAGCTCCGCGCCCTCGGCCGGAGCCGATCGGCCGGGGCGCTCTCCGCCGACGACGACACGCGCCGCGTGCTCGCGGCGCTCCGGAAGAAGACGCGGCGCGCGAGCGAGGTCGCCCGCGCCGCCGGGCTCGGGGCCCGCGCGGCGAAGCGGGCGGTGGCCCGACTGACGCGGGCCGGGTGGGTCCTCGAGAGGGACGACGGCCGACTGTGGGTGACGCCGGTCGGACACGATCGGAGCGGAGGTGACCGGTGAAGGTGATGAGGACGGACGAGCGGCAGTACATGGTGCGCGTCGACGAGGGGGAGGAGGTCGTCGCGTCGCTCGTGGCTTTCGCCGGCGACCACGACGTCCGCTGCGCCGCGGTGACCGGCCTGGGCGGGGTCGGCGCCACGCGGCTCGCCTACTTCTGCACCGAGCGGAAGGAGTACCTCCCGCGCGACTTCGACGGCGTCCACGAACTCGTGTCGCTGGTCGGCAACCTCGGGGTCCACGAGGGCGCGCCGTTCCTCCACGCCCACGTCGTCCTGTCCGACCGGGAGTTCCGCTGCTTCGGCGGCCACCTGATGGAGTCGGTCGTCGCGATCACCGCCGAGTTCGCGGTTCGCGTCGGCGACGGCACGATCGAGCGGGTGGCGAACCCGAGGCTCGGAATCAAGGAGCAGCAGTTGCGGGGCGGATATCAGTTGTAGGCATCGCACGGACTCGGGCGACGGAATCTCCGCCTTCGGGACGGGTTGGAACGGAATGGGGCGAAACCTCCTTCGATTCCGTCGATACACTCCCCAGGACCGCCGGACGTGATTCCGGCGGCCGGCGGGGTCCGGGCCGCGCGGCCCCCCCCGTCGGGGACCGGAGAAGAAGGAAGGGTCCGTCGGGGAGGGAATCCGCCGTGGGGAGAGGGTCTTTGTCGCATCGAATCGTGTCGTCGTCGATCGCGCTCTGGGTCGGACTCGGTCCGTTCGGAGTCGCCGCGGCGGGGGCCGCGCCGGTGGAGCCGCAGCGCG
>JBICIB010000997.1:0-2646 GCA_043101415.1 Planctomycetota bacterium JB042
GTTCGTCGTCGCGGGGGGGGCGCTCGGCTCGGCCGTCGCCGCCGCGACGGCGACGTCGGTCGATCCGTCGGTCGATCCGGCGGTCCGCGACGGGGCGCGGTCGATCGTCGCGAGCGCCCCCGCGACCGCGAGGAGGGTGGCGGCCGCCGCGACCGCCGCGGGGCGGAAGGCGAACCGAGGCCGCCGTCGCGCGGCGCACCGCTCGGCCTCGGCGACGAGGGCCGAGCGCCGGCGGTCCGCGAGCCGGTCCTCGTCCGGGAACGCCTCCCGGATCGCGGCGATCGCGTGTTCGAGCCGCTCCTTCTCGGCGCGGAGGGTGGGGTCGGCGGCGAGGGCCCGTTCGAGGGCGCTCGCGTCGGCGGCGGAAAGCTCGCCGAGGAGCAGCGAGGCGAGGTCGGGAGAAGGACGGTCGTCGGCGGGGTTCATCCGGAGGTCCCTTCGGCGCGGCGCGCCAGGCGGACGGCGCGCGACGCGGCGTCCGGTTCGAGGACGGGGGTCAGCGAGCGCCCGAGCGCGGCGAGGCCCTCGTGCACCAGCCAGGCGACGGTGCCGAGCTTCCGCCCGGTGATCTCCGCGATCTCACGGTGGGTCCGCTCGCCGAGGAGGCGCAGCACGAGGACCTCCCGCTGCGCGTCGGGGAGGCGTTCGAGACCGCGCACGACCGCGCGGCGCGTGTCGAACGCCTCGACGCTCTCCTGCCCGCCGCGGGCCGCCTCGGGGGGCGCGGTGCGTCGCTCGCGCCGCTCCCGTCGTGAATCGCTCCGGAGCTGTTCCATCGCTCGGCTCCTCGTGACCCGGTAGAGCCAGGAGGCGAGGTGCGCCTGCTGTCGGCGCGGGTGTCCCCTCGTCTCCTCGGGGAGCTCGGGCGGCGTCCGGGCGAGCCGGAGGAACGTCTCCTGGACCACGTCCTCCGCCTCGGCGTGCCCCGGCAGGAACCGGGCGTACCGGAGCAGCGGACCCTGCCATCGGTCGACGAGACCGCCGAAGGCGGCGGCGTCGCCGGCGAGCCAGGCGGTCAGGAGTTCTCCGTCGGTCGGTTCGGCCATCGCGAGCTTCCACCGGTACGAACGCCGACGGGGACGCGATGCTTGGCGGAATCCCGGCCGGAAGTCAGAGGCGGCGGAGGAGGAACAGGAACGGGACCCCGATCAAGGTCGGCAGCGCCCAGACGACGACGCCGAGCGGCCCGTGGAAGAAGTCGGGGACGAGACGGTTCGCGAGGACGACCGCGACCGTCGAGTGCAGCCCGATCCCGGAGATCACGAGGCCGCACGCGTGGTCCGGCAGGCGCGCGGCCGGGGCCGTCCGGCGCGCCGCGGCGAAGCCGAACGCCGACGCGGCCGCGAATGCCAGCCCGACCACGATCGCCGGCAGGTGGCCTTGCGAGACGCCGCCGCCCGCGAGAGAGACGCCGACGACCGCGAGGACTCCGTGCCACGCCGCCTCGACGCCGCGCGTCGTCCGCCCGAGCTTCAGCGCGCGCATCCCCGAGATCGCCGCGGTGAGCGTGACGACCCCGAGGGCGGCGAGCAACGAGAGGAGGAGCCGGTACGCCGCGCGGTCCCGCTCCACGACGTCGAGCGGCATGCCGGTCCCCGCCGGCCGCGCCCGGTCCTCGTAGACGAACGAGAGCCCGGTCAGCGCCAGCGCCGTGACCACGGTCACGAGCAGGAGGAGCAGGTAGAGCTTGCCGCTCCGGACGTGGAGCCGCCCGCCCTTCCGCGCCGCGATCGGGATCCAGAACGTCACCGTCGCGAGGACGGCGGCGACGATGTGGACGCGGAGGACGAGCGCGAACGCGTCGGTCATCCCGGCGCCTCGGAGGCGTCGAGACGCTCGGCGAGGAAGCGGGCGACCCAGTCGATCTCCTCCTCGCAGACCTCGTGTCCCATCGGCCAGCTCCGCCATCGGACCGCGTGCCCGAGCTCCTGCAGGGTGTCGCGGGCGGTCTCGCCGAGCGCCACGGAGACCACCGGGTCCCGCGTGCCGTGCCCGATCAGGATCGGCACGCCCGCGCTCGAAGGCGCCCGCTCGTCGGCGAGCGACGGCGCGCGGACCAGGTAGGTCGAGAGCGCGACGACCCCCGCCAGCGGCGTCGCGCGGCGGAGGGCGTGGTGCAACGCGATCGCTCCCCCCTGCGAGAAGCCGGCGAGCACGATCCGCGACTCCGGCACCCCGCGTTCGACCTCCCGATCGATCAGCGCCGCGACGCGCCGCGAGGAGTCGAGCACCCCCTCGTCGTCGATCCGCCGGTCGACGTCCATCGAGAGGATGTCGTACCAGGCCCGCATCGCCATCCCGCCGTTGATCGTCACCGGCCGGACGGGCGCGTGCGGCAGCACGAACCGGACGGAGCCCCGCAGCGCCCCGGCGAACAACGGCACGATCGGCTCGAAGTCGTGCCCGTCCGCGCCGAGCCCATGCAGGAAGACGACGGACGCGGAGGGAGAGGGAGCGGTCTCGAGTTCGACGGCGTCGAGGAGCGGTTCCATCGCCGCAAGGCTAGAGACCGACCGCCGAGAAATCGAATCGCTGCGCGGCTTGGAACGCGTTGTCCCAGCCGCTGCGCGCGGGGCGAGGAACGCGTTCGGGAACGTCTGCGCGTTCCCTACGGCGGGCGCCGGAGGAGGGACGAGCTCTCCGACC
>JBICIB010000998.1:0-6016 GCA_043101415.1 Planctomycetota bacterium JB042
TCCGGGGCCTCTCCCTTGCTCTCCCCTGCTCTCCCGTGCTCTCGTTGCTCTCCCTCAGTACGTCGTCTTCGCTCCCAGGTGCTCCTCGTACGCCTTCGTGTCGACGATCTCGCGGATCTCCCTCACCGTGCGGTCGAGCTCCTCGTCGGTGTTGTAGAAGTGGGCGGAGAGGCGGATGCCGGCGCCGGGGCGGTAGTCGCAGAGGATCTCGCGGCGGTTCAGTTCGCGGACGACGGCCTTGCCGTGTTCGGTGTCGATCACGACGGTGCCGCCGCGGCGCTCCGGGTCGTCGGGAGAGCGGACGGTCAGGTCGAGGTCGCGCGCGAGGTCGATCATGCGGGCGGTCTGGCGCTTCGAGTTGGCGCGGATGGCGTCGACGCCGATCGCGGCGACGATCTCGTAGCCCGAGCGCGCGGCGTAGAGCGCGGGGACCGCGGGCGAGCCGTGCAGGAAGCGGCGGACGTCGTCGGCGTACCGCTGCGGCCCGATCTCGAACTCGAACGGCGCCGCGTGGGCCATCCACCCGGTGATCTTCGGCTCGAGGGTGCGGCGGAGGTCCTCGCGGACGTGGAGGTATCCGGCGCCCGGCCCGCCGCAGAGCCACTTCACCGAGCCTCCGACGAGGAAGTCGACGTTCCACTCCTCGCCGCGGATCGGGACGGTCCCCGCCGACTGGTAGAAGTCGAGCACGACGTGCGCGCCGACCTCGTGGGCGCGGCGGATGATCGCCTCCGCGTCCTGCACGTAACCGGAGCGGAACAGGACGTGGGAGACCGGGACGAGGAGCGTCCTCTCGTCGATCGCCGCGAGGACCTTCTCGAGGTCGACGCCGATTCCGTCGTCCGACTCGACCATGACGACGTCGGCCCCGTTCCGCCGCGCCGCCTCGTTCACGTACATGACCGACGGGAAGTTCATGTCGGTGTAGACGATCCGGTTGCGCGGCCCGGCGAGGTCGAAGCACGAGAGCACCACCGCGACGGCGACCGAGACGTTCTGGTGCATCACGACCGACCCCGGAGAGACCCCGAGGATCGGGGCGAGCAGGTCGCCGGTGGTCACCGGGAGGTCCCACCATCCCTCCTCCCAGGCCCGGATCCCGCGCGTGTTCCAGGTCTCGGCGTACTCGTGCATCCGATCGAAGGTCTTCCTCGGCATCGCGCCGAGGGAGTGGGAGATCAGGTGCGTGCACGTCGAGAGGATCGGGAACTCGTCGCGCCACTTCAGCAGGTCGGTCATCCTCGGGTTCGCTCCACTGGGGCCTCGTCGGCGGGGGCCGGACTCTCGCGGATGGTACCGGAGCCGGGGGGACGGCGTCCTCCCCGCGTTGACCCCCGCCCGGTTCGGAAGTACCCTTCACGTCCCTGCCTCCGCGCGGGCTCCCGCCGCCATCCAGGGCGGGGCGGTTCGCGCTCCTGACTCACGGAGCCACCCTCCCATGCGCTCGAACCGTCTCCTCCTCTCCCTCCTCGGCGTCGCCCTGATCGGCGCCGCGGCCTCCGCCCAGACGCCGCTGAAGACGACCCGGATCGCGGCCGGGTTCTCCCGTCCGATCTGGGTCGGGTCGCCGCCGAACGACTTCCACCGTCTGTTCGTCGCCGAGCAGTGGACGGGACGCATCCGAATCATCAAGGACGGTCAGGTGCTCGCCACGCCGTTCCTGAACCTCCAGTCGAAGATCCTGACGGGCTCCGAGCGCGGGCTCCTCGGGCTCGCCTTCCACCCGGACTTCCAGCAGAACGGGAAGTTCTACGTCAACTACACGAAGTCCGGATCGAACAGCGGCGACACGATCGTCGAGGAGTACGTGGTCTCCTCCACGAACCCGGACGTGGCCGACGCGAACAGCGGCGTGGTGATGCTCGGGCCGGTGAACCAGACCAGCTCGAACCACAACGGCGGTCACATCGAGTTCGGTCCCGACGGCTACCTGTACGTCGCGTTCGGCGACGGCGGGGGCGCCGGCGACACGGCCTGCAACGCGCAGAACGGAAGCCTCCTCCTCGGGAAGCTCCTGCGGATCGACGTCGACAACGGCGGCTCGGCGCCGGCGGGGAACCCGTTCATCGGAAACCCGAACTTCGACGACCGGATCTGGGCGTACGGGCTGCGCAATCCGTGGCGCTTCTCGTTCGACGGGGGGACTGGTGACCTCTACGTCGGCGACGTCGGCCAGAACGCGCGCGAGGAGATCGACTACGTCCCCGCGTCGAGCGCCGGCGGCGAGAACTACGGCTGGAAGATGATGGAGGGGTTCAACTGCTTCAGCACCGCGAACTGCTCCAGCCCGCCGCCGTGCAACGACACGAGCCTGGTCCCGCCCGTCCACGACTTCTCGCACGCCGGCGGCAACTGCTCCGTCACCGGCGGCCGGGTCTACCGCGGCTGCGCGATCCCCGGACTCGGCGGGACGTACTTCTTCGCGGACTACTGCTCCGACCGGATCTGGTCGTTCGACATCGTCGGCGGCACGGTGACGAACTTCACGAACCGGACCGCCGAGCTGGCGCCGGGCGGCGGGCAGAGCATCACGTCGATCTCGTCGTTCGGAGAGGACGCGTCCGGCGAGCTCTACCTCACCGACCTCGGCGGGGGCGAGGTGTTCAAGATCGTCGCCAACGCGCCCGCGGCGTCCGTGAACATCGGCTTCGGGAAGACGAACGACATCGGCGTCCAGCCGGTCCTGTACGCGTGCGGCCTGCTCGACTCCGCGAACACCGCCGAACTCCGCCTCCGCGACGCCCCCGCGAACGCGGTGACCCTGACGTTCGCCTCCCTGAACGCCGTCCAGCAGCCGACCAGCGGCGGCACGCTCCTCCCGGACATCAACACCTCCCTCGTCTTCGCCCTGAACGCCGACGCCGACGGCGCGTGGACGATCCCCGCCGTCCCCGGCGGCGGCGGCCCCCTCACGGTCATCGTCCAGAACCTCCAGGCCGACCCGAACGCCACGTTCAACGTCGGCTTCTCGAACGCGATCCGCCTGGTGTTCCAGCCGTAGGGGAAGCAACGAGAGCAAGAGAGAGCAGGGGAGAGCAGGGGAGAGGTCGCTGACGCGAAGGGCTGACGTCGACTCTGGACCGCCGCGTCAGCGTCACGAACGGCGTCAGACCCCACTCCGCGCAGGCGGTGGGGTCTGACCCCACCTAACTCACCTGTCGCATTCGGCGCCGAATCGCCGCCTGCGTCGCCGCTCATGAGACTCGCCGCCGACCCAGCGGCGTCCGATCAGGCCCGGAGGTCGCGAGGGGATCGGTGACCTGCGAGCGCAAGCCGTTCGCACGAGGAGACTTCGTCTCCGTCCGTCACCGATTCGTAGCGAGTGAGTGGGGTGGGGTCAGACCCCACCGCTTGCGAGTCGTGGGGTCTGACGCCCCTTCGGAGGACGCCCGTTCAGTCGAGCGGGACCGACTCGAGGTAGCGGGGGACGGCGTACTTCCAGCCGAGCTCGTCCTTCACCCGCTTCGCCATCGCCTTCAGGCCGTCCTCCTCGCCGTGGACGAGGAACGTCATCCGCGGCGGGCGGCGGGCGGTGCCGAGCCAGCGCAGGATGTCGTCGGCGTCGCCGTGGGCGGAGAGTCCGCGGATCGACGCGACCTCGGCGCGGATCGGGACGTCGCGGCCGAAGATCCGGACGTCGTCGGCGCCGTCGAGGATCCGCCGGCCGCGCGTCCCCATCGCCTGGTACCCGACGAGCAGGACCAGGTTGTCGCGGTGGGGGAGGCGGTTCTTCAGGTGGTGGACGACCCGGCCGCCGGTCGCCATCCCGCTGGCGGAGACGATGATCGCGGGGCCGCGGAGGTGATTCAGCTCCTTCGACTCCTCGACCTTCCGGATCAGCTTGATCTGCGGGGTGACGATCGGGCAGCTCCCGCTCTTCAGGAGGTCGACGCGGAGGTTGTGCTCGTCGCCGAACTTGCAGTACAGCTCGACGGCGTCGGTCGCCATCGGCGAGTCGACGAAGACCGGCACGTCCGGGAGCCGCCCCTTCTCCATGAGCTGGCGGAGGTGGTACAGGATCAGCGTCGTCCGGCCGACCGCGAACGCCGGGATCACGACGACGCCGCCGCGCGCGAGGGCGGGCGCGATGTGCTCCTCGAGCTGGTCCTGCACAGGTCGGTGGTCCTGGCTGCGCCCGCCGTACGTCGATTCGACCAGCACGTGGTCGACGTCCGGCGGGAGCGGCGCCGGCGGCCCCATCACGATGCGGTCGTATCCGCCGATGTCCCCCGAGACGACGATGCGGCGCCCCCCGACGTTCACCTCGACGAAGACCGCGCCGAGGATGTGGCCGCTCGGGTGGAGCGTGACCTCGAACCCGGGGACCGGGGTGAACGGCTTCTGATACGGCGCGGTCCGAACCAGGCCGAGCGCCTCGCGTGCGTCCTCCTTCGTGTAGAGCGGGAGCGCGGGCTTGTGCTTCGTGTACCCCTTCTTGTTCCGGTACCGCGCCTCCTCCTCCTGCAGGTGCGCCGCGTCCGGGAGCATGATCTCGAGGAGGCCGGCCGTCGCCGGCGTCCCGTACACGGGGCCCGAGAAGCCGCGCTTGACGATCCGGGGGAGGTAGCCGCAGTGGTCGATGTGCCCGTGGGTCAGCACGACGGCGCCGAACGTCGACGGTTCGATCGGCATCGGCTCCCAGTTCCGCTGCCGGAGTTCGCGCGGCCCCTGGAACAGCCCGCAGTCGATCAGCAGCCGCTTCTCGCCGGACTCGATCAGGAAGCGCGAGCCGGTGACGGTGCCGGCGGCGCCGAGGAAGCGGATGGTCGGCGGCATGGACTCCTCCCCGGAGCACGAGGTCGGCGGGACGGGAGGCGAGCGTAGCGCGCCGGGACGTCGCCGGTACATTTTCGTGACCCCCGCCTCCGCGGGATCCGGGACGCTGTGTCCGTGCGCACCACCTCCGCCGCCCCGATCGTGTCGTTCGGCCTGCTCGGCGTCGCCGCGCTGGTGCTGCTCGGGCTCGGGGTCCGGTCCGTGACGACCGAGCGCGCGGCGGCGGAGCGGACGGAGCGCGACCGTCTGACCTCCCTCCTCGCCGACGCGCGAGGGAGGATCGAGGCGGCGGCCGAGGTGGCGCTCGCGCGGGCGCGCCGCGGGGACGGCGAGGCGCTCGTCGTCGACGGCCGGTTCGTCGAACCGCCCGCGCCGCGCGCGCTCCGCCGCCTCGCGGTGCCGGCCGGACGGTCCCCGCTCGGGGAGTGGATGATCGGCTTCGCCGAGGAGGCCGAGCGGGCCGGCGACGTCGCAGCCGCGGAGGAGCGGTACCTCGCGGCCGCGGCGCACGAGGAGGTCGACGAGGACCACCGCCGGATCGCGCTGCACCGGGCGTCGGCGCTCCGGCGGGCGGCGTCGGACGCGGCGGGGGCGGCGTCGCTCGCGCGACGGCTCCTCGAGGGGCTCGGCGAGGACCGGCGGCGGACGCTCGTCGAGGCGCTCCTCGCGCGCGTCGAGCTCGGCGACCCGGGCGACGTCGCGCTCGCGGACGACCTGCTCGCGGCGTGCGGGGGGCAAGACGACGCGATCGCGCGCGGGCTCGCCCTTCGCGCCGCGGTGCCGGAGGAGCGCGTCGCGGAGCGGGAGGCGGAGCTCGCTCGGATCGGACGGCTGGCGGCCTGGACCGCGGTGGGCGCGGCGCCGTCCGTCGCGCTCGTCGAGACGCGCCTGGTGGCGCGGGCCGAACGCGACGACGGCGCGCTCGTCCTGGCCGAGGAGCCGGTCCCCGCGCTGGGGGACGGCGTCGTCCTCCTGGCCGGGCCCGACGCGCGCGGGCCCGAGCGGGACGGCCGGCTGGTCGAGACCGAGGTCCTCCCGCGCTTCGGCGGGGCCCGGCTGGTCGCGACGAGCGACCCGGCGGCGCTCCTCGCGTCCGCGGACCAACGTTCGGCGGCGCTCCTCCTGGCGCTCGCCGCGCTCCTCCTGGCGGGGGGGCTGGCGATCCGGCAGACCGTGCGTGCGGCGCGGCGGGAGGCGGAGGCGGCCGACGCGCGCGCGCGGGTACTGCCGCGCGGCGGCC